>CANJEJ010000001.1 GCA_947473325.1 Alphaproteobacteria bacterium
CTGATCCGGCGCATCCTGCTGATGATCCCGACGCTGCTGGTCATCAGCGCGCTGGTGTTCATCATCATCCAGCTGCCACCCGGCGACTACCTGTCCAACCAGATGTCCGAGCTGCAGAGCCAGGGCGACAGCGCCGCGGCCGACAAGCTCGCCTTCCTGCGCAAGCAGCACGGGCTCGACCAACCGATGCCGGTGCAGTACCTGGTGTGGCTCGGCGTGTGGCCGGGGCCGGACGGCTTTTCCGGCCTGCTGCAGGGCGACCTCGGCTTCTCCTTCGAATATTCGAAACCGGTGAACGACGTGGTCGGCGACCGCATCTGGCTGTCGGTCATCGTCTCGCTCGCCACCATCCTGTTCACCTGGGTGGTCGCCTTTCCCATCGGCGTCTATTCGGCGACGCACCAGTACAGCTGGGGCGACCATGGGCTGACCTTCATCGGCTTCCTCGGCCTCGCGACGCCCAACTTCCTGCTGGCGCTGGTGCTGCTCTACATGGCCAACGTCTGGTTCGGCACCGAGGTCGGCGGCCTGATGGACGACCGCTATATCGACGCGCCCTGGTCGATGGACAAGTTCCTGTCGATCCTGTCGCACATGTGGGTGCCGGTCGTCGTCATCGGCACGTCGGGCACCGCCGGCATGATCCGGCGCCTGCGCGCCAACCTGCTCGACGAACTGCAGAAGCAATATGTCACCACGGCCAAGGCGAAGGGCCTGCCGCCCTTCCGCGCCCTGGTGAAGTATCCGATGCGCATGGCGCTCAACCCCTTCATCGCCGACATCGGCAACCTGCTGCCCGAGCTGGTGTCGGGCGCCGCCATCGTCGCCGTGGTGATGTCGCTGCCGCTGACCGGGCCCATGCTGCTGCAGGCGCTGCAGTCGCAGGACCAGTATCTGGCGGGATCCTTCCTGATGGCGCTGGCGCTGCTCACCGTGATCGGCATGTTCCTGTCCGACGTGGCGCTCGCCTTGCTTGATCCGCGCATCCGCATGGGAGCGAGCGGCACCCGATGACCAACACGACCGTCGACCGCGAGACGAAGCCGCTCGAGCATTTCGTCAGCCGCGAACCGTTTGATCCCTATTCGATCGAGAAGCTGACGCCGGAGCAGGAACGCATCTTCCTCGCGTCGCAGTGGAAGATGATGTGGTGGAAGCTGCTCCGCCACAAGATCGCGGTGATCTCGGGCGCCTTCCTGCTCGTGCTCTACAGCTCGATCCTGATCTCGGAATTTCTCGCGCCCTACGACCTCAACACGCGCGACCGCACCCATGTCTATGCGCCGCCGCAGGCGCTGCACCTGTTCCATGAGGGTGAGTTCATCGGGCCCTTCGTCTACGGCTTCGACCAGAAGCTGAACATGCAGACGATGAAGCGCGAGTACACGGCGAATCCCGCCAAGATCTATCCCGTCCGCTTCTTCTGCAGCGGCGATCCCTATCGCTTCTGGGGCATGATCGAGATGGACTTCCATTTCATCTGCCCGGCGGAGGGTGGCACGCTCTACCTGCTCGGCACAGACCGGCTGGGGCGCGACATGCTCTCGCGCATCATCCTGGGCACACGCATCTCGCTGACCGTCGGCCTGATCGGAATCACCATCAGTTTCCTGCTCGGCATCACGCTGGGCGGGCTGGCCGGCTACTACGGCGGCTGGGTCGATTCGGCCGTGACGCGCAGCATCGAGATCATCCGGTCCTTCCCGGAGCTGCCGCTGTGGATGGCGCTGTCCGCCGCGCTGCCTGTGACGTGGAGCCCGATCATCGTCTACTTCGGCATCACCATCATTCTCGGCCTGATCGACTGGACGGGCCTTGCCCGCGCCGTGCGGTCGAAACTGCTGGCGCTGCGCGAGGAGGATTTCTGCACCGCGGCCCAGCTGATGGGCGCAAAGCCGAAGCGCATCATCGCGCGCCACCTGCTGCCGTCCTTCATGTCGCACCTGATCGCCTCGGCGACGCTGTCGATCCCGTCGATGATCCTGGGCGAGACCGCGCTGTCATTCCTGGGGCTCGGATTGCGGCCGCCGATCACGAGCTGGGGCGTGCTGCTGAACGAGGCGCAGAACATCAACGTGGTCGCGGTGAACCCGTGGCTGATGTTCCCCGTCATCCCGGTGGTGCTCACTGTGCTGGCGCTGAACTTCTTTGGCGACGGCCTGCGCGACGCGGCCGATCCCTACAAGTAACTGCGGCCCATGCTTCGAGACGCGATCCTTGCGGATCGCTCCTCGGCATGAGGTTCGCTCTGTGGCCTTTTCAGTAACCCTCACCCTGAGGAGCCGGCGCAGCCGGCGTCTCGAAGGGCGAGGGTGCGGTCACCCCAGTTTCCGCAGCCACAGGCTCGCTTCGAAGGCACCGTCGGGCACGGTGATGTCCTTCATCACTGAACGGCCCAACCGTTCGCGCAAGGCGTCGCGCGCATAGGCGCTGGCGAACACCGGCGCGAAACCGCCGCCGGTCAACAGCGCCGCAAAGCCCTGCTGTTCGTTGTAGCCGCGCCAGTCCCACGACACCGGGTAGTCTTCGGGCAGGAAGATGTCGTGGACATGGATCCACACGCCGGCGGGCAGCGCCGGGATCACCCTGTTCAACAGGAGGTCGACATCGCTGCCCGGCATCAGGATGTGGCTCGAATCGATGAACAGCACATCGCCAGCCTGCAGCGCGGCAAAGGGCGCCAGGCCCGCCTGCTGCAAGGTCTGGCGAATCGCCGTCACCGGCAGCGCCGCGATGTCGGCGCGCGGCGCCGGGTCGATGCAGGTGACGGCACAGGCAAATCCGCCGTCGCGCACCGCGCGCATCAGGAAGCGGGTGGAGTGACCGGAGCCAACCTCGATGATACGCGCCGGTTTCTCGCGCCGCACCAGCGCATAGGCTGCAGCGGCATCAAGGCCGGGGAACCAGTCCTGCTTCCAGCGCGGCTGTGGTGGTGCGTCGCCGCCGATGCGCCGCAGATCGTCGGCAACGGAATCGATGGCATCGAGAAGGGCGAGGAAATCGACCCGCGCGGCTTCGAAGCGCTGCGCGATCGCGTCATAGCGGCCACGCTGGCCGGCGGGCGGCACGGCGTCGGCATGACGATGCGGGATGAAAAAGCCGCGGCGGGCAAGACCGAGGACGGTGAGCAGGCCAAGCCAGGCGCGCCGCATGCAGCGCGATCCGATCAGGTCAGCGAGAAGGAACCGGGCTTCGCATCGCCGGGACGCAGTTCCATGCCTTCGCGGGCGACCAGCGAACCCGGGCGCAGCTTCGCCACTTCAGCGGCGACGTTGTCCATGAAGGTGTCGTTGTGGTCGGGGTCGTGGTGGAACACGCAATACTGCTTGACGTTGGCGGCGTCGCACAGGCGCGCGCCTTCCTGCCAGGTCGAATGGCCCCAGCCGACGCGACCCTTGTATTCGTCATCCGTGTACATGCCGTCATAGATGACAAGGTCGGCATCGCGGATGAGGTTGAGCACGTTCTCGTCCATCTTGTCGGTCTTGTGCTCGGTGTCGGTCAGGTAGCAGATCGACTTGCCGCCGAATTCGACGCGATAGCCAGTAGCCCCATTGGGATGGTTGAGCGGCGAGGTGCGCAGCGTCACGCCCGGATAGGGCCGCAGCGTTTCCCCGGCCTTGAAGTCGTGGAACGACAGCTTGCACTGGAAGATTTCCAGCGGCACCGGGAACAGCGGCGCCATCATCAGTTCGGTCAGCGCGTAGCGGATGGTGTGCTTTGGCAAGAGATGCCCGGCCCAGATCTCGAATTCATTGCTTGGCACAAAGGCCGGCTTGAAGAAGGGCATGCCGCATACATGGTCGAAATGCGTATGCGTGAGGAACATCTTGGCGTGGACGTTCTTTTCCTTGATCAGGGCGTTACCGAGGTAACGCAGGCCCGTGCCGGCATCGAAAATCAGGATATGTCCGCCGGCCCGCACTTCGAGTGTCGAAGTGTTGCCGCCGTATTTCACAATGTCCGGGGCCGAGCACGCGACGCTGCCGCGAACGCCCCAAAAACGGACATAAAAATCAGAATTACCAGACACATCCCACTCCTCAAGTGTCGGGCATTCTGTCCTACGCACCCCGGAAATAAAAGCGCAAATGCGACATATTGGACGTCACGGAACCCGCTAACCCCCCGCAAAAAAAGGGTTTTCTTCTCAGGCGTTGAGCCGGTAGCCGCCCGGTTCAGTCACCAGCAACTGGGCGTTCGAAGGATCGGTCTCGATCTTCTGGCGCAGGCGGTAGATGTGGGTCTCCAGCGTGTGGGTGGTCACCCCGGCGTTGTAGCCCCAGACCTCGGACAGCAGCACATCGCGCGGCACCACCCGGTTGCCGGTGCGGCAGAGGTATTTGAGGATCGCCGTTTCCTTTTCGGTCAGTCGAATCTTGCTTCGCTTGGGGTCGGCGGTCATCAGCAGCTTCGAGGCCGGACGGAAGGTGTAGGGGCCGATGTTGAACAGCGCGTCTTCGCTCTGCTCATGCTGGCGCAGTTGGGCGCGCATCCGCGCGAGCAGGACTCCGAGCCGGAATGGCTTGGTGACATAGTCGTTGGCGCCGGAATCGAGACCGAGGATGACGTCGGAATCGCCTGCTGCCGCTGTCAGCATGATGACCGGGACGGTGATGCCGGCGCGGCGCAGCTCCTTGCAGACCTCGCGACCGTCGCTGTCGGGCAGGCCGACATCGAGCAGGATCAGGTCGAAGCGATCGGCCTTGGCCTTGTCCCGCGCCTCGGCGCCGGAGACGGCCTCGACCACGGAAAATTCGTCATGCAGGCCGAGTTGCTCCGCCAGCGAGGAGCGCAGGGCCTGATCATCATCCACCAGCAGGACCCGCTTACTGTTGCCCGTCATCCGCCGCGTCTCCAACCCTGTCCTTGTTTCAAATCCTAGCACGCCCATTCTCCGTGGCGAATTTTCGCGTATTTTCAATACATAAGCACCCTTTATGGCAGTTCCACGGCGCGCTGCGCACGAATTGGTGAACAGGCTCCGGCGGCTTTCCGCGGAAGCGAGCCTGCCATGAAACGCCACCTTGTCTGCCTGAGGGAAACCCCCTATGCCTTGCGCCGCCCGCTTGGTGGGCCGTGGTCCTGCGTGGCCGGGGCCCGGCGGGATGACGGCCTATGATCAGCCCGTCCGCCCGGAACCAACGATCGAACCGTGACCAGCGCCCCTCCTTCCGATTCCGCCAGCCCGGCTTTCCGGGCCGTCGGCCGTGCCGTTGCCGACCTGCGGCGGGGCGTCCCCGTGGCGGTGATGGGTGATACCGCTGGCGTGGTCGCGATGGCGGCGGAACTGGTGGACGGCACCGCGGTGCACGACCTGGCTGCGCTGACCGGCGCGGCCCCCATCCTGGCCCTGACAGCCGAGCGCGCCGCCGTGCTTCATATCCCGCCCGACGGCGAACCCACCGTGCTGCTGGCGCTGTCGTCACATATGGACGCGGCCGCAATTCGCACCCTGGCCGACCCGGCCACCGATCTCGACAACCCGATGCGCGGCCCGTTCCGCCGCGCCGAAACCAGCGGCCTGCCCGCTGCTGCCGCGATCCTGCTGGCCAAGCACGCCCGCCTGCTGCCCGCCATCCTGCTCGCGCCGATCCCGGCCACGGCAGATGCCGCGGCCTGGGCACGGCAGAACGACCTGATGGCCGTGGCCGCCGAGGCCATCACCAGCTATGCCGAGGATGCAGCGAAAAGCCTGCAACAAGCGGCCAGCGCGCCGGTGCCGCTGTTCGGCGCCGAGAACACGCGCATCGTTGCGTTTCGCCCGGCGGACGGCGGCATCGAACACATCGCCATCGTGGTGGGCGAGCCGCATCGCGACGAGCCGGTGCTGGTGCGGCTGCATTCGGAATGCTTCACGGGCGACCTGCTCGGCAGCCTGCGCTGCGACTGCGGCGACCAACTGCGTGGCGCCATCCGCCTGATGGCGGATCAGGGCAGCGGCGTGCTGCTCTACCTGGCGCAGGAAGGCCGTGGCATCGGCCTGATCAACAAGCTGCGCGCCTATCGCCTGCAGGATCAGGGCTTCGACACGATGGAAGCCAACCGCCGGCTGGGCTTCGCCGAGGACGAGCGCCTGTTCCGGCCGGCGGCCGAGATGCTGAAGCGGCTGGGATTCACCATCATCCGCCTGCTTACGAACAACCCTGACAAGGTCGACGGCCTGCGCAAGCTCGGCATCGACGTGGTCGAACGCGTCGCGCATGCGTTCCCGGCCAATGCGCACAACGAACGCTATCTCGCCGCCAAGGCGCAGCGCGGCCATCTTCTTTAACATCTGATTCACCCTGTTCGCCGCCGTTGCCGGGCAGCGGCGGCGAAGGGCAGTTTCTGCCGCCGGTAACGGACGGCGCCACCGCAGAAATCCTCGTTTTGCAGGCATTTCCGGCATGCCTTTCGTGGCCCGGCCCTTGCTTTGGTTAATGCCAGAAGCAAGGTCCGGTCTCACAGAATGTCCGACGGCAACGTCTCCCTTCCCGATCCCATCCCGCCAGCACCCTATGTGCCGTCTGCGACCGTCGCCCGTCATGGCGACGGCTTCTGGGGCAAGGAAGGGCTTTCCTTCGCCAACCTGCTCGATGTCGTGAACCCGCTGCAGCACATCCCGGTGGTGGGCAGCATCTATCGCGCGGTCACCGGCGACCAGATAAGCCCCGGCGCCCGCATCGCCGGCGGCACGCTGTTCGGCGGCCCGATCGGCTTTGCCGCCGCCGTCGCCAACCTGGTGGTGGAAGATGCCGCCGGCATCGATATCGGCAAGAGCGCCGTCGCGATGGTGTCGGGCAAGAAAGACGAAGCCGTGGTTCCCGCGCCGCAGCTCGCGTCTGCTGCCATCGAGGCAACCCCCGCCACCACGGCGGCCCTTCCCGCCACCGTCGCGCCCGGAGCGATGGCCGCGGCACCTGGCGCCATCGCGACGGCCAGCGGGCCCGCGCTGCTGCAGCCGGCAAAGATGGTGGTCGCGCCGCAGGGCGCCGCACCGGCCGCCACGCATGCACCGTCGCCCTGGTCGGCGCTGGCTGCGCCGGCCCAGCTGATGCCGCCCAGCGCGACACAGGGCCATCTCGCCACCGCCACCACCGCAGGCGTTGTCAGCCCGGCGCAGAAGGACGCGCTGTTCGCGCGGCTGGCGGGACAGGCGCCGTCCCTGCCGGCCGGCGCCGCGCCGAACCCGGCCGAGATGCTGGACGCGCAGAAGAAGGACGCACTGTTCGCGAGGCTTGCCGGCACAACATCGCCAGACCCTGCGTCCACGGACCAGGCTGCGGCGGACACCTGGCGCTCGACGCAGCGTCCGAAACTGACGGCGCCGATCCGGCCGAAGGTGCGCGGACCGTTTGCCGCCAACGTCCCCGCCAACACGCAGAAATTGCAGACACCCGCGGTTACCGCCGACGCGCAGACACTGTCGGCGACACCGGCCGCCGCACCGGCCGCACCCGCAGCGACCAGCACCGCGGCGAAGCTGCCGGGCGGCTACACCGCCCAGGAACTTCTCCAAATGTACCAGCGTTACCAGAAGCCCGGCGCGGCACCAGCCGTCAGTGCTTCTGCGGATTCCAACTCGTGATCGGGAGATCTAGTCTTGGTTGCTAACCTCGTCGCCCCTGCCCCGCTCGCTGCCCTACCCGCCGGATTCGTGCTGCGGAGTTCTCGCATGACCCAGTCGAACATCATCACCGTGTCGGCCGACGGCACCGCCAAGTGGCGCGGCACCAGCTATCGCTGCGCGCTGGGCAGCGCCGGCGTGACGTCGCGCAAGCGCGAGGGCGACCACGCCTCGCCGATGGGCTGTTTCGCACTGCGCCGGGTGCTGTTCCGCCCCGACCGCGAACCTGCCCCGGACACGCTGCTGCCCGTGGTGCCGCTGCGTCCCGACTCGGGCTGGTGCGACGATCCCGCAAGCGCGAGCTACAACCAGCCGGTCACGTTGCCCTTCGCCGCCCGTGCGGAAAGGATGTGGCGCGACGACACCCTCTACGATCTCGTTGTCGTGCTCGGCCACAACGATGCGCCGGTGGTGCCGGGCTGCGGCAGCGCGATCTTCATGCATGTCGCGCGCGAGGGCTATGCGCCGACCGAGGGCTGCATCGCCTTCGCCCGCGAGGACCTGCTGGCCATCCTGCGCGACTGCGCCACCGATACGCGGGTGTGTATCCTGTGATGTGACAGGCTACGCCCAGCCGCCGGCGTGTGGCAGCGTATGGCCGGTAATAAAGCCGGCCCCATCGGAGCACAGGAAGCAGATCGCCGCCGCCAACTCTTCCGGTTTGCCGAGCCGGCCCAGGGGAATTTGAGCCGTCATCTTGCGCATCGCTTCCGGGTTGTCAGTGAGCGAGGGTGGGAAATAGTCGGGATTCTCGACATAGTTCGACCCTACCGCGTTGACGGTGATGCCATCGCGGCCGAGTTCCTTTGCCAGCGACTGCACGAGACCAAGCGTCGCCGCGCGCGTGGAGACGTAGAGGGAATAGTTGGCGATTCCCCGCAGCGGCGCGGCAGAGGAAACGAAGACGACGCGGCCATGGCCTTGCCGCTGCATCAGCGGCACGATCTTCTGCGTCAGTGCCAGCGGGCGGACGGCCATTGTCTCGAATGCGGCGCGATACTGGTCCATGTCGGCATCCGCCAGCTTGGCGCGCAAAGCCGGGAAGGCGTCGTTGTTGACCAGCGCGTCGATCCGGCCGGCGACGCGCAGCACTTCGTCGGCCAGTGCTCCGGCACCCTGCGCAGCCAGCGCCTTCGTGCCCGGGAAGGCGACCTCGAAGGACCGGCGACTCGCGTCGGAAGCAAAACTCTTGTCCTGTGCCAGAACCACCGCGCCTTCCGCCGGTGCGACCCGCGCCAGGCCATGGCCCGCGAATTGCGAAACGTTGGTCACCAGCAGAACCCGGTTCTTCAGCATCATCGCTTCTCCTCCCGAGCTGCGCTGCGGCGGCCGAACACCGCCGTGCCAACGCGTACCTCCGTCGCACCAAAAAGGATCGCCGCCTCGAAGTCGTGGCTCATGCCCATCGACAGGCGTGTCAGGCCGTGGCGCCGGGCGATCTCGCGCAGCAACGCGAAATGAAACGCGGGCTCCTCATCCTGTGGCGGAATGCACATCAGGCCGGTGACGTTGAGCCGCAACGATTCGCGGCACAGCGTGATGAAGGCATCGGCCGCCCGCGGCCACACGCCGGCCTTTTGCGGCTCCTCGCCGGTGTTCACCTGAACGAAGCAATCGATCGCCTTGCCGCTGCGCGCGCCTTCCTCGGCCACCGCCCGGGCGAGCTTTTCCCGGTCGATGGTCTCGATGACATCGAAGAGGCGCAGCGCGTCCTTCACCTTGTTGGTCTGTAACGGCCCGATCAGGTGCAGTCGCAGGTCGGCGAAGGCGGTGCGGAATTCCGGCCATTTGGCCTGCGCTTCCTGCACCCGGTTCTCGCCGAAGGCGCGCTGGCCAGCGTCAAGCGCGGCGGCAAGCGCGTCGCGCGCTTGCATCTTCGAGACCGCGAGCAGGTCGACGGTGGCCGGATCACGCCCGGCGGCCCGCGCGGCCCTGGCGATGGCCTCGCCCACCGCCGCCAGGTTGGCGGCAATGTCGGGACCGGGCGCGGCGGCGAAGACAGGCCTGCGTTCCGTTCCGGGATAAGCCATGGCAGTGTGAGGGCCTGATGTCTTGAAAAGCCAGAGTTGGCACGAATGTCGCGGACCCTAGCAGAGCAGGCCCGGTCCCTGAAGCCGCGGCGTGGTGATCACGGGTTGCCGGCGCTCGTGCTGCTGACCGATCCCCTGCGTCTGCCCGATCCCCGCGCATTGTTGCCGCACCTGCCCACCGGCAGCGCCGTCATCCTGCGGCACGGCGATCCGCTGGCCCGCGCGGCGCTGGCCATGCAACTTGCGCCGCTGTGCCGGCGCTTGCGGTTGCGGCTGCTGATCGCGGGCGATGCCGCGCTGGCGGTCCGGGTCGGGGCGGCCGGTGTTCATTGGCCCGAACGGCAGATTCCGCGCGGGCGCTGGCGGCGGCCGCGCAGCCTGTTCCTGGTCACGGCGGCGGCGCATGGCCGGGCCGCGCTGCAGCGGGCGGCGCGGGCCGGCGCCGATGCGGCGCTGCTATCTCCGGTCCTGCCAACGCGGAGCCATCCCGGGGGAGCCGTGCTGGGCGTGTGGCGTTTCGCGGCCCTGGTGGCCGGCGCGGTGTTGCCGGTTTATGCACTGGGCGGGATTGATCGCCGAACCGCGCGACGGCTCAGCGGCTCGGGCGCGGCGGGCATTGCCGCGATTGGCGGCCTGATCGAATAGCGCAGGCCTGTGCAGACAGGCGCGCCGCAATGGACGGTGCCCAAAAGAAAACGGGGCGGACCGAAGTCCGCCCCGTCTTTGTCCAATCCCTTGCGGGAATTAGAACGTGAAGCTGGTTTCCACCAGGACTTCGGTCGCTTCGTTCTCGTTGGCGAGAACGTTCGCGTTGTCTTCCCAATCCCAGCGACGGATGCCGGCGCCGATCGTCACGCCCGGCCCGAGGGTCCGGCGAGCCGCAAGACCCCAGATGGTCACGTCGTCAGAACCGCCAGCGGTCTGATCAACTTCCTTCTTGGCGTATTCGATGCCGGCCAGCCAGGGGCCAATCGAATAGGTGCCGGCCAGACGGAGGATGGTTTCATCTTCCTTCCGGTTGGTGGCGCCGCCGGTGTTGACGTTGACATCGCCCTTCAGGTAGCTGCCGCCGAAGGCGAACGCGCCCCAAGTGACCTGGCCGCCTGCGACAAATTCGTCTTCGTCGAAGGTGCCGACCGCGGTCGATTCCTGGTCACCGCGGGTGATGCCGACGTTCGCACGAACGTTGAAGGCACCGAAGGTCATCACGTAGTTGGCCGAGACGTCCAGGATGTCGCCCTGGGCGCCCGGGGCCAGCGTCGTGGTGTCGATCGCGGCGATGCCGATACCGAAGCGGCCCTGGTTCTCGATGCGATCCGGCGTGTAGGACGCACCGAGCTGAATGCCGGCGAAGCGCGGCGTGTAGTAGGTGATCTTCGTGCCGTCGCCAGCCAGCGTGCCGCGCGAACCGGGCGCGAGCAGCGGGTTGCCTGCCTGGTTGCCAGCGCCCGGCGCCGAGACCGCCTGCATCGTGGCAACGCCCACGATCGAGGTGCCGAGGACGAAGGGACCAAGGTTGTTCATCTTGTTCGAGGCGCCATCGCGGTCGCCGATTTCGATGCGGCCCCACTGGTTCTGGTTCTCGATGTAGATGTAGGCCTCGTCGATGACGTCCGTCTCGCCGAGCGAGAAGCGGTTGCCGTTGGCGGCCACACCGGCGGCGGCCGTGTTGGCGTCGCCGTTGTTGCGGTTGCCGAGCGCGTCCGATTCCGGTTCCAGTTCGATCGCGACGCCGACTTCGATGCCGTTGTCGAGCGTGGTCTTGCCGGTGAAGTTGATCTTGGAGTCATGGCCGATGCCGAAGTCGCGGCGGTTCTGGCCAGCCTGGCCGGCGCCGTCGTCCTGGTTGGCATAGCCGAGCATGGCGCGGAAGTTACCGCTCAGGCCGAGCTTGATCGGATCCGCGGCGAAGGCGCCGCCGGAGAACAGGCCGGCAGCCACCAGGGCCGTCGTGCCGATAAGTGCTTTCTTCATGAAGTGAGCCTCTCTCAGGAGTACCCGGCGGCGCGCGCCACCGGACACTGTTTTTTACGTACTTGGACAGGGCGGATTACACCCGCGGACACACACCAGCGTCAAGCTTGGCTTCTTGCGCCATGTGTCATTTTCCGCGCAGTGTGGCGTTCAGGACACAGGATGTTTTTGCGTTGTTCAACAATATCTTGTGGGGCGTCCTTGAGGTGAACCGGTGATTCGGCCTATCCCTTGTGCAAGGAAGGAAGCGGGCCGGGAACCCTCCCAGCAAGGCTGCAGCGGCGGTTGCGTTGGGCGGCCGATCCCGGCACAGTCCCGCCGCGCCGTCATAATCTGGCCGGAATGCAGCGCTAGAGCCCATCCGGAACGTCCCGGATCGGGTAGAATGGCGGCGAAGGATATAGAGAGACGATGATGAAGGCAGACACGGCGGGCCAGCCCTTTCAAATCGGACGTGTTTTCAGGCATGTGGCCATGGTTCTCGCGGTCGGCTTGGCGCTGTCCGCCTGCGGCCGCATCCGCGCAGATCCGCCGACGGAATATGTCAGCGTCACCAAGAACACGTCGGTGCCCCGCGAGGAAGCCGAAAAGGTGATGGGCGGCAAGATCTTCGGCGAAAACGGCATCAACATCCTGGGCCGCGACGAGGACAAGAGCGGCGGTGGCGGTGGCATCGGCGTCAACGCCTTCTTGTGGCGCGCCTCGCTCGACACGATTTCCTTCATGCCCCTGTCCTCGGCCGACCCGTTCGGCGGCGTCATCATCACCGACTGGTACAGTCCGCAGCAGTCGCCGGACGAGCGCTTCAAGGTGACCGTCTACATTCTCGACACGCGCCTGCGCGCCGACGGCGTCAAGGTGGCGCTCTTCAAGCAGCAGCGTGACCCGGGCCGCGGCGCCTGGCTCGACAGCCAGGCCGGGGCAACAGCCGCCACGGACATCGAGAACGCCATCCTGACGCGCGCGCGCGAACTTCGGATCGCCTCCGCCTCCAAGTAGCGCGCCGGCCCATTCCGCAAAAAAGCAGCGGCGCCCTTGAGGCGCCGCTTGCAGTTTGGCGGCCCGGCGAGAATGATCGCCGCCGCAATCCAGAGCACCATCCATGACGACAGCAAGCACCGCCGCCGACGACACGCCCGAGCGTTACAACGCCAAGGAAGCCGAAGCCAAATGGCAGAAGCTGTGGGACGAGCGTGGCGTCTTCCGCGCCACCGAGGACGCGTCGCGCCCGAAATACTACGTGCTGGAGATGTTCCCCTATCCGTCGGGGCGCATCCACATGGGGCATGTGCGCAACTACACGCTCGGCGACGTTGTGGCGCGCTACAAGCGCGCGCGCGGATTCAACGTGCTTCACCCGATGGGCTGGGACGCCTTTGGCCTGCCGGCCGAGAACGCGGCGCGCGACCAGGGCGTGCATCCCGCCGCCTGGACCTATGACAACATCGCCAACATGCGGCGCGAGCTGAAGGGCATGGGCCTGTCGCTCGACTGGGACCGCGAGATCGCGACCTGCCACCCGGGTTATTACCAGCACCAGCAGGCGCTGTTCCTCGACTTCCTCGAGGCCGGCCTCGTCTATCGCCGCAAGTCGATGGTGAACTGGGATCCGGTCGACCACACCGTGCTCGCCAATGAGCAGGTGATTGACGGCCGTGGCTGGCGGTCGGGCGCGCTGGTGGAAAAGCGCGAGCTCTCGCAGTGGTTCTTCAAGATCACCGCCTTCTCCGACGACCTGCTGCAAGCACTGGGCCCGCTCGAACGCTGGCCCGAGCGCGTGCGACTGATGCAGGAGAACTGGATCGGCCGGTCGGAAGGCCTGCGCTTCGACTTCGACGTCGAGGGCCGCGCCGAACGTTTGCCCGTCTTTACCACACGACCCGACACGCTGTTCGGCGCGAGCTTCGTCGCCGTGTCGCCCGACCATCCGCTGGCCAAGGATGTCGCGAAGAAAAGCAACGCCGCCGCCGACTTCATCGCCGAATGCCAGCGCATGGGCACAAGCGAGGCCGCCATCGAGCAGGCCGAGAAGAAGGGCCATGACACCGGCCTGATCGCGACGCATCCGCTGCTGCCCGGCCTGCGCCTGCCGGTCTACATCGCCAACTTCGTGCTGATGGACTATGGCGCCGGCGCCATCTTCGGCTGCCCGGCGCATGACGCGCGCGACCTGGAGTTCGCCCGGAAGTATGGCCTGCCCGTGCGCCCCGTCGTCTATCCCAGGGATGCCGGCGCCGATTTCCAGATCGGCACCGAACCTTATGTGGGCGACGGCGTGCTGACCAATTCGCAATTCCTGGACGGACTCAATGTCGAGGCGGCGAAGGGTGCGATGATCACGCGCATGGAAGAAATGAACCGTGGCGAGCGTGCGGTGAACTTCCGCCTGCGTGACTGGGGTGTATCGCGCCAGCGCTATTGGGGCTGCCCGATCCCTGTGGTTCACTGCGAGAAGTGCGGCGTCGTGCCGGTGCCACGGGCCGAGCTGCCCGTCGTACTGCCCGAGGATGTCACCTTCGACAAGCCGGGCAACCCGCTGGAACGCCACCCGACCTGGAAGCATGTGAACTGCCCGAAATGCGGCGCCAAGGCCGTGCGCGAGACGGACACCTGCGACACATTCGTCGATTCGAGCTGGTATTTCGCGCGCTTCTGTAGCCCGCGCGCCGAGGTGCCGGTGGTCAAGTCTGCGGTCGACTACTGGCTGCCGGTCGACCAGTACATCGGCGGCGTCGAACACGCGATCCTGCACCTGCTCTATTCCCGCTTCTTCACCCGCGCCATGCGCAAGACCGGGCATGTGACGATCGACGAACCCTTCGCAGGCCTGTTCACGCAAGGCATGGTGCTGCACGAGAGCTATCGCGCCGCCGACGGAAAATGGCTTTACCCGGAAGAGGTCCAGCTCAATGCCGATGGTACGGCGACGCAACTCGAGGGCGGCAGCCCTGTGACGGTCGGCCGCCGTGAGGTGATGTCGAAGTCCAAGAAAAATGTGGTGCAGCCAGGCGCCATCATCGAGGAATTCGGCGCCGATACCGCACGCTGGTTCATGCTGTCGGACTCACCGCCCGAGCGTGACCTGGAATGGACCGATTCCGGCATCCAGGGCGCCTGGCGCTTCACCAACCGCCTGTGGCGGCTGGTCGGCGCGCTGGCGGATCAGCTGCCGCCGGCGAAGACACCTGCGCCTGGCCAGATGGGCGACGCAGCGCTGGGCCTGCGCCGCACCGTGCACAAGTCAATCGTCCAGTTGACCGGTGATCTCGAAACTTTCCGCTTCAACCGCGCCGTCGCGCGCGCCTATGAATTCGCCAACGCGCTCGGCGAGCTGAAGCCTGGTACGCCGGATGCGAACTGGGCGCTGCGCGAAGGGCTGGAGACGCTCGTCCGCCTGCTCGCGCCGATGATGCCGCATCTGGGCGAAGAGCTGTGGCAGAAGCTTGGCCATAGCACCCTGCTGGCTGAGATGCCCTGGCCCGAGGCCGATGCGGCGCTGGCCGCAGACGATCAGGTGACGATCGCCGTGCAGGTGCAGGGCAAGCTGCGCGCCACGCTGGTGGTGGCCAAGGACATGCCGCAGAAGGACCTCGAGGCGCTGGCGCTGGCGGAGGAGAATGTCGTCCGCTTCATGGATGGCAAGCCAGCGCGCAAGGTCATCGTGGTGCCGAACCGCATCGTCAACATTGTGGTCTAGCGGCCGCGGCGACCCTAGCGTTTCACCGGTTCGAGGCCCAGGACACGATCGAGCGACAGCGCGCCCGGCCCGCGCGTAAGCAGGAACAGGAGCGGCACCGCCCACATCAGGTGCTCGTTCCAGGCGTCGGGATAGACGAACACCTCGATCACCAGTGTCATCGCCAGCAGCGGCAGCGCGGCGAGGCGCGTCAGCAGGCCGGCGAAGAGCAGCAGCGGAGCGCCGAGTTCCACTGCCGTTCCAAGCACCGCCGCGAGTTCCGGCGGCAGCAGCGGCAATTTGTATTCGTCGCGGAACAGCAGCAGCGCCAGATCCCAGCTTTCGATCTTGAGCAGGCCGGAGCGGAAGAACACGCCACCCACCGCGATCCGCATCAGGAGCTGCAAGACCGAAAGCGGCAGCGCGGATTCGAGTCGCGCCTGCACGGCGGCGAGGCGCGTGCGCCAGGAGGCAGGGGCTGACAACTCCAGCGCGGTGGTGCTCATGATCGGGTTCCTTCCAGCGTGAAGTCGGTGACGCAGCCTTCCGCCAGCACGGTGGCCAGGTTGGCGGCGAGATCGAAGCCGTCTCCGGCGCTTTCCGCGGCAACGCCCAGTGAGGAGCCGCCGGCGAGGGCGGCACGGAAGGCAAACTCGACCGGCGAGAGGTCGCGCGCTTCCACACCATCGGCTGCACGACGGATGAGCAGGCGGGTGGGTCCGGCATTCGCCATGTCGATCTGGGTGTCGAGCCGTCCCTCGCGCGCCACGCGCCACAGCACGGCGGCTGGCAAGTTGGACGACACCAGTTGCGCAGCGGGATTCCAGAGAAATACCAGATCAGCGGCCTGTTCCGTCGGTATCGCCGCGAGTCGAGCCGGGTCGATCGGATCCTGCAGCGGCGCATCGGCCACAGCGAAAGCGGCGTTTTCGATGCGCGCCACGTCCGGCAGCCAGGGATAGGCGTGCGCCGGTCCGAAGCGCGCAAGAAAGTCCGGCAGCGCGTCGCCATAGCGCGCCACGCGCGGATCGGCGGGCGGCGACGCCGCAATGAACTGTGCCGCCGCGAAGGCAAAGAAGCCATCGCCCACCAGCTTGACCACCGCAGGAAAGCGGCTCCGCAGCACGGCGGTCAGGCTGGTGCGGACATGGCGCTGATGGATCAGCAGGCGCTGTGGCACCACGAGCAGGCCCGCCGGTGGCACGACGCCCTCCGGCGTGGCGATGCCGAGGCGGATCTGCGCGGCGAGCGCCGCCTGCAGGTCAGGCAGCGCGGACATCGTCATTGGCTGCCGCGAAGGGGGCCGCGATGGCGTCGGCGCGCGCCGCTTCGTCCTGCAGCACACGGAAGTCGGGAATGTCGGCATCCCATTCGATCAGCGTCGGGCAGGGACCGAACAGGCTCAGCGCCTCGGCATAGAGGTCCCACACCGCGCCATCGACGGCGGTACTGTGGGTGTCGATCAGCACGGAGTCACCGTCTGCGTCCTCGCGCACGAAGCCGGCGAGATGGATTTCACCGATCGCGGCCGCCGGCAGGCGGCGCAACCAGGCGCGCGCGTCACCGCCCAGGTTGTGCGCCGAGACATGGCTGTTATTAAGGTCGCAGAGCAGGCCGCAGCCCGAGCGGGCCACCAGTTCCGCGAGGAAGTCCGCCTCCGCCATGCCAGGGTCGGCAAAGGCAAGGTAGGCGGACGGATTCTCAACCAGCAGGCGCCGGCCGAGCGCCGTCTGCACGGCATCAACATGACGCACGACGGTGCACAGCGCTTCGTCGGTGTAGGGCAGCGGTAGAAGATCGTTGAGAAAGGCGCCGCCGGCGCCACACCAGGCAAGGTGCTCGGACACCGCAAACGGTTCGATGCGAAGGACGAGATCCTTGAGGCGCGCGAGATGATCGTCGTCAAGCGGCTCGGCACCGCCGAGCGACAAGCCGACGCCGTGGAGCGACACCGGATAGTCCTGACGTACGCTCCACAGCGCCCTGAAGGCCGGCGTGATGTCGCCCGGCCGGTCCGTCATGTGATTCTCGGCATGCACCTCGAACCACGCAGCGGCAGGATGCGACGCAAGCACCAGGTCGATATGTGGCGCGCGCAGGCCGATGCCGGCGCGCGCCACGATCGGGGTATTGGACTTTCCTGGGCTCACGCCGCGGTTCCCGGTCGGTCGATCAGGCCTTCTTGGGCGTCATGCTGCCGCCGGTGATGCGTTCGCACATGCCGACGGGGACATAGACCCAGGCCGCCGGGTCGGCATCGCGCCGTGCCGTGCCGCCGCAGGAATTGTTGCCGGCCGAGGCACAGTCATTCTTGCCGGCCTTCGAGACGCCGTAGCATTTCTCGGCCTTGAATTCGGGGGCCTTTGCCGGCGCCTGCGCGCTGGCGGCAGCGGGGATGGCGATAGCGGCAGCGAGGGCCGAAGCGACGAGGAAGCGGGTATTCATGGCGTAAGCTCCAGTTCAGGGTTCCGAAGGCCGCGCCGCAGCGGGCCTTCGCATCCCTGTTCTGTCGCGCCCGCCGCCGGGTTACTGTCCGTCCGCAAATTTTTTCACCGGCGATGCCTTGACCGATTCCGCGCCCTTTGCCGAGACTCCGCAGGACCAGCAATGGCGCCGGCTGATGGCTGCTGCGCAGAATGGCGATCAGGTGGCCTATGCGGCCCTGCTGCGCGATCTCCTCCCCTATTTGCGCGCCATGGCCCGGCGGCGGTTCCGCCAGGCCGAAGAAGCGGAAGATGCCGTGCAGGACATCCTGCTGACGCTGCACACCGTGCGGCACAGCTATGACCCGGCGCGGCCGTTCCGGCCGTGGATCGTCACCATCGCGCGGCGGCGCATCGCCGATCGCATGGTCAGGCTGGGCCGCCGCGCCGCCAATGAAATGCTGTCGGCGCTGGATGACGATGAAACCTTTTCGGTGCCCGTGACGAACAGCGATATGGAGACGGCCGTGCAGGCGCGCGAGGCCGTCGCGGCCGTGGCGGATCTGCCGCCCGGCCAGCGTCAGGCGTTCGAGTTGCTGAAGGTGCAGGGTCTGTCGCTGAACGAGGCGTCAGCGGCGACGGGCCTGTCAGTTACCGCGTTGAAGGTTGCGACCCACCGGGCCGTGCTGGCGCTGCGCCGGCGGCTGGGCAATTGAGTTGGAGCGGAAGGGAATGCGTACGGAAGACCTGATCGAGCAGATGGCCGCGACGGCAGAACCCGTCCGCCGCCTGCCCGCGCCTTCCGTCCTCGCCCTGGCCTGGCTGGTCCTGGCGGTGGCGCTGGTCTCGCTTGTCGTGTTGTGGCAGGGCTGGCGGCCCAACCTGGCGGGTCAGCTGGCAGAGGTCGAAGTTCTGGTTCCCTGGCTCGCCTCGATCCTAACCGGCGTGCTTGCGGTGCTGGCGGCCACCCATCTGGCGGCGCCGGACCGCTCTGCGAGGTGGCGCTGGGTGCCCCTGCCCGCCTTCGCGCTGTGGGTGGCGACGCTGGGCGGCGGCTGCTTTGCCGAATGGCGGGAGTCGGGCGATCTGACGATGGCGCCCGGAATGGATTGCCTGCCCGAGATCGCGATTATCAGCCTGCCGCTGTCGCTGCTTCTGTTCGGGCTGCTGCGCCATGCCGCGGCGATCCGGCCGGTTTCGACCGCCGTGACCGGTGCGCTGGCGGTGGCGGCCCTGGCGTCGGCCGGGATGGAGCTGTTTCACCACGCCGATGGCGCCTTGTCGGTGCTGGTCTGGCACGCCGGCGCGGTGACGCTGCTGGTCACCGGATTTGCGCTCGTCGGGCGTCCGCTCTTTCGGCTGATCGCCATTCGGAAACCGCGCTTCGCCCGCTGACGCCGGGCTGTCCGCTGTGGCAGACTCGGCGCGCATGATTTCCCTGTTCCGCCCCCCCGACCGCCGCCGTTTCCTGCGCCTTGCCAGCCTTGGCGGCGCCATGGGACTGCTCGCCGCCTGTGGTTTCCAGCCGATGTACGGACGTCAGGAGGGGCGCCGGCCTGGCTTCGACGCCTTTTCCGAAGTGGCCATTGCGCCCATCCCCGAACGGGTCGGGCAGCTTATCCGCAACCGCCTGCTCGACCAGGTGAATCCCTATGGCGAGCCCGGCGCGGCGCGCTACACGCTGGGCGTCACCTTCGCGCGCAACAAGGTGGCGGTGGCGGTCGATCGCGACCAGACCATTACGCGCTACAACATGACGCTCGTGGCGTCCTACGTCCTGACCGAGAACGCGAGTCGCTCCATTGTGACGCGGGGCTCCACACGCTCGGTCGCCGCCTTCAATATCGTCGGGTCGGAGTTTGCCAACATCGCGGCGGAGCATGATGCCGAGGAACGTACCGCGGTGTCGGTGGCCGATGACATCGCGTTGCGCCTTGGTGCCTATTTCGCCGATCCGAACCGGCGCGCGGGCTGATCCGTGCAGCTGAAAGGCCGCCAGATCGAGGCTTTCGTCCGCCGGCCAGAGCCGGGCATCCGCGCCGTCCTGGTGTATGGGCCTGATGCCGGCTTGGTCAGTGAACGCGTCAGCCTGCTGGTCAAAAGCGTGCCCGGGGCCGCTGAGGATCCTTTTCGGTATGCGGAGCTAAGCCCTTCGAGTCTGAAGGACGGCGCTGCGCTGAATGACGAAGCGGCCGCGCTATCTCTCACTGGGGGCCGCCGCGTCATTGTCGTGCGGGGGGCTACGGATGGGCTCGCCGACAGTTTCGCCGAGCTTGTCGATGGTCAGGTGCCGGGCGACAGTCTGGTAGTCGTCGAGGCCGGCGATTTGACCGGCACCTCCTCGTTGAGGAAGATGTTCGAGAAGGGCGAGACCGGTGCCGCCCTGCCCTGCTACGCCGATTCAGAGGAAGACCGCATTGGCCTGATCCGCGCCATGGTCGAGGATGCCGGGCAGCGGATTGAATCTGCCGCGCTGGACTATCTCGGCAGCTCCCTGCCCGCCGACCGGCTGGTGATGCGCCGCGAGATCGAGAAGCTGCTGCTCTACAAGAGCAGCGAAAAGGGCACGATCAGTATCGAGGAAGCCGAGACTGTGGTTGGCGACGCCGCGGCCGTATCGCTGGACGACGTCGCCTATGCGACGACCGGTGGCAATCCACCGAGCCTAGACCTGGCGGTGCAACGGGCGCTTGCCGATGGCAACGACCCGATTGCGATCATCAGCGCCGTGCGCCGCCATCTTCACCGCGTGCAACTTGCATCCGCCGCCTATCAAAACGGGGCCAGCCCGCAGATCGCCATGGACCGGCTGCGGCCACCCGTCTTCTTCAAGCGCAAGCCCGAGTTCCAGGCACAGTTACAGCGTTGGTCGCCCCCGCAAATCGATCAGGCGCTGGAGCTGCTGACGGAAGCTGAGTTCGACTGCAAGACGACTGGCCTGCCTTCGGAGGCCGTGTGCAGCCGGGCGTTGCTTCGGATTGCCAATGCCGGCCGGCGGACTTCAGCCCGGCGAAATTGATTAGGGCACGGAACGAAAGCCCGTTCGCAATTTTCTTCTCATTACTTTTTTGGAACGAGCGGTGCGGCCTTGCCTTTTGGCTCTGATGAGTTATTACGTTATCAGAACGAAATGTTCAGGCCGGTTTGCCAACGTGATGTGCGAGGCGGCGGCAAATCTCGTCCAGCTGTTCCAAGGTGCGGTAGCTGACTTTCACCGAGCCACCCTTTTTTTCGCCCTTAAAGCTGACTTCTACTGATAAACCAAGGACTTGTGAGAGGTTTTGTTCCAATTCGCGGGTGTTGGGATCCTTCTCACCCGGTTTTGTTACTTTAGCGAAATGTTTTTTTGTTTTCGGCGCGGCATCTTCCACGTCGCGGACTGTCATTCCGCTGCCGATGATCTGTTTTGCCAGCGCGAGTGGGTCTGCTGCCGCCAGCAATGCGCGACCATGACCCGCCGTGATCTGGCCGGCGTCGAGCATGTCGAGCACTTCCTGCGGCAGGTTCATCAGCCGCAGCGTGTTGGCAACGTGGCTTCGGCTCTTGCCCACAAGCTGGGCGACCTGTTCCTGGGTGCGGCCGAATTCAGCGAGCAGGCGCTCGTAACCCTTTGCTTCCTCGATTGGCGACAGGTCGGCGCGCTGGATGTTCTCGATGAGTGCGACTTCCAACGCTTCGATGTCATTGAAGTCCTTGATGACAACCGGGACCTGGGTGAGCTGGGCGCGCTGCGCCGCCCGCCAGCGCCGTTCGCCGGCGACAATCTCATAGGAATCCGGTGCGCCTTCGATGCGGCGCACGAGAATCGGCTGCAGAATTCCATGCTCACGGATCGACGACACCAGGTCGCTCAGCTGGGCCTCGTCGAAATGCAGGCGCGGCTGGTAGCGGTTCGGGCGCAGAAATTCGATCGGAACGTCCTTCGAGGGCCGGGCCTTGTCGAGCTGGGAGTAGTCTTGGGCTGCATCGCCCATCAGCGCGGAAAGGCCCTTGCCGAGTCCCTTGCGGGTGTCATCCGCCATGGCGAGCTCCGGAGTCACGCGGCCACCGCCGGGGTTTCTTCGCGGCGAAGAAATTCGCGGGCCAGGTCCATATAAGCCCGGCTGCCCGAACAGGTGTGGTCGTAGATAAGGGCCGGCTTGCCGTGTGACGGCGCCTCCGAAATTCGGACATTGCGCGGAATGATGGTGTCGAACACCTTGTCGCCGAGATGGCCGCGGGCGTCCTGCGCCACTTGCTCTGACAGATTGTTCCGCTTGTCGAACATGGTCAGGACGACGCCCTGCAGCTCGAGCTTCGGGTTGAAGCTGCGCTTCACCATCTCGACCGTGCGCAGCAATTGCGACAGGCCTTCGAGGGCAAAGAATTCGCATTGTAGCGGAACAAGAATTGCGTCAGCAGCGGTCAATGCATTTAGCGTAAGAAGGCCAAGCGCCGGCGGACAATCGATGAGGATGTAATCATAGTCCGTACCGGCCCCTTCGAGGGCCTCGCGCACGCGGAAGCTGCGGCGGTCGACGCCGATCAATTCCAGTTCGGCGCCGAGCAGATCCACCGTGGCCGGCACGATATCGAGGCCAGGGATGCGCGTATGACGGATTGCCTGGCGCAGCGTCGCGGCGCCGGTCACCACATCGTAGGAACTGATGGTCCGATCGTTGCGGTCAATACCCAGGCCGGTCGAAGCATTGCCTTGCGGATCGAGGTCAAGAATCAGCACCCGGCGATTCACCGCGGCAAGACCTGTCGCCAGGTTGATAGTCGTGGTCGTCTTGCCCACACCACCCTTCTGATTGGCGACCGCAAAAACACGGTGTTTTCCGTGCTTTTCCTCGATTGTCAGGACTTCAGGGAGACTGTTTTCCATGCTGGAAAGCCTCAATTTGGATGATCCGCGCCGCGGCATCGGTAATGCTCGGCACCAATCTGTAATCGATCTTCCAAGATTTAGTGGCTTCGGTCAATTCTTTCTCGACATCTTGTCCCTTTGGAAAGAGGCAGACCGTTCCTTCTTTCCTCAAACAGGAGGCGTATTCGAGGAGTTGCGTCAATGGCGCCAGGGCGCGTGCTGTTATGATGTCGGCCGGAGGGACCACGAGTTTCTCGATGCGAACAGACTGAACCTGGACGGCCAGCCCCATCGCCCGCGCAGCCTCGCGCAGAAATGTCGCCTTGCGACTGTCGGATTCCACCAACGTCATGTCGGGGGCTCCGAACGCCGCCAGCACTAGGCCGGGGAAGCCGGCGCCACTGCCGAGGTCGATCCAGCACCGTGCGCCGGTTGGAGCCAAGGACCAAAGCTGTGCCGAATCGAGCATGTGACGCTGCCACAATTCAGGAAGCGTCTTTGGCCCGACGAGATTGATTTTCGCCTGCCATTTGGCCAGCAGATCCGCATAAATCCGCAGCCGCTCCATCACGGCTTCGGCTGCACCCATTTGGCGCTGAAATTGCTCTGGCGTCATCCCGGTCCTGTTTCACATGAAACATGGGGCGCGAATCCTGACCAATGTTTCATGTGAAACAGTCAGGCCGAGAGATCGAGGTCCCGCCGCTTCACATGCCCCAGAAGCGCGGTCAGGGCTGCGGGCGTCACGCCCGAGATCCGCGCTGCCTGGCCCAGGGTTTCCGGACGGTGCCGCAACAGCAGCCCTCGGACCTCGTTCGACAGTCCCCCGACAGTGGCATAGTCGAGGGCCCGCGGCAGGGCCAGTTCTTCGTCACGGCGGAAGGCCCGGATGTCAGCGTCCTGGCGATCGAGATAGCCAGCATAGTGTGCGTCGATTTCGATCTGCTCCACGACAGACGGTTCCAGTGCTGCAAGCTGCGGCCATATACCGGCGAGCCGATCCATGCTCACGCCCGGATAGGCGAGCAGCTCCATGGCGGATCGACGCTGCCCGTCATGCGCCACGGCGATGCCATGCTGGAGAGCCTCCGGCGGCGTCAACGACAAGCCGGTGATCTCGGCGCGCGCAGACACGAGGGCCGATAGCTTCTGGCCGAAGCGCGCCCGGCGCTCAGGGCCAACTGCCCCCATTGACAGAGCATTTGGCGTCAGGCGCTGGTCTGCATTATCCGCACGCAGTGTCAGGCGATATTCGGCGCGTGAGGTGAACATGCGATAGGGCTCGCTGACGCCGCGCGTGACCAAATCATCGATCAACACGCCGATATAGGCATCAGCGCGATCCAGAACGATGCCGTCCTGGGCGCCGGCGAGACGGGCCGCATTCAACCCCGCCATGAGGCCCTGGGCCGCCGCCTCTTCATATCCGGTGGTGCCGTTGATCTGGCCGGCCATAAAGAGGCCCGGGACCTTTCGGGTCTCCAATGTCGGGCGCAGTTCGCGTGGATCGATATGATCGTACTCGATGGCATAGCCGGGCTGCAAAATAGTGACGCGCTCCAGACCAGGAATGGTGCGCACCAGATCCTCCTGCACCACGCGCGGCAGCGACGTCGAAATGCCATTGGGATAGACGGTATCGTCGTCGAGCCCTTCCGGCTCGAGAAAAATCTGGTGTCGCTCGCGATCAGCGAAGCGGACAACCTTGTCCTCGATCGATGGGCAGTAGCGTGGACCCGAGCTCTTGATCTGGCCACTATACATCGGCGCCCGGTGGAGATTGGCGCGGATGACGGCATGGGTGGCGGTCGTGGTCGTGGTGATGTGGCACGGCACCTGCGGTGTCGTTATCCGGCTGGTCAGGAAGGAGAAGGGCACCGGCGGATCGTCGCCCGGCTGCACCTCGGTTACCGTCCAGTCGATGGTGCGGCCATCAAGGCGGGGCGGCGTCCCGGTTTTCAGGCGGCCGAGCTGGAAACCTGCCCGCTCAAGCGTAGCGGACAGGCCGAGCGAGGGTGGCTCGCCGACGCGACCGGCGGGGATCGTTTCCTCGCCCATATGGATAAGGCCACGGAGGAAGGTCCCCGTCGTGAGAATGACCGCTCGCGCTTGAATCTTCTGGCCGTCGGCCAGAACAACGCCCGTGACGCGGCCCTGATCGAGGGTCAGGTCTTCGACACTACCCTCCCGGATCCTCAGATTGGGCTGCTCTTCGAGCGCCGCTTGCATGGCCAGACGATAGAGCTTTCGGTCAGATTGAGCACGCGGGCCGCGAACGGCCGGACCTTTGCGTCGATTGAGAAGACGGAACTGGATGCCCGCCGCATCGGCGACCCGGCCCATCACTCCATCAAACGCGTCGATTTCGCGGACGAGATGGCCCTTGCCCAAACCACCGATGGCGGGATTACAGGACATGGCGCCGATCGTGTCAGTCCGGCTGGTGACCAGCAGGGTCCGGGCGCCTAGACGCGCGGAGGCCGCCGCGGCCTCGCAGCCGGCATGACCCCCGCCGATCACAATGACATCGAAGCCCTTCATCGCGCGCGCAATCTATTCCCGGCCTGTGGACAAGTCCAGCGACGTCACCGCTGTTTCACATGAAACACACGTCATGACCCCTGCCCTATTTGCCGATGCAGAAGTCGCGAAAGATGACATCGAGAAGATCCTCGACATCGACCCGACCCGTAATTCGTCCCATAGCGCGGGCGGCGATCCGGAGATCTTCAGCGACGAGTTCGACCTCTGACCCCTCCAACGCCCGGTCCAGCGCAGCCAGTCCTTCCGTCAACGCGAGCCGGTGGCGAACCTGGGTCAGCAATGGCGCGGCCACACCGGCTTCCAGTTGATCAGCAACCAGCGATCCCAGCGCCTGCTCGAGCTGGTCCATGCCCTGCCCCGTTCGCGCCGATACAACCACCTCGCCCGCTCGTGGCCGTGGCCAGACCGGCAGCAGGTCGCATTTGTTGCGCACGACGAAGCGCACCGCGGCGTTAGCCAGCACGGCTCGTGTTTCGCTGTCCTCGCCCCTGGCGGCATCGAATACGCCGATGACAAGATCGGCCTGGGATGCCCGCTGGCGCGCACGCCGCACGCCCTCGCCCTCGACGGCGTCGTCGGTGTCCCGCAATCCCGCAGTATCGGCGAAGGTGACGGGGTAACCCGCGAGATCAAGCCGGACCTCGACGACGTCGCGGGTCGTTCCGGCTGTTTCATGGACGATCGCGGCGTCGCGCCGCGCGAGACGGTTGAGCAGGCTCGACTTGCCGGCATTGGGCGCCCCGATGATCGCGATATGAAACCCGTCGCGGGTAATCTCGCCAATCCGGCGGTCATTGAGATGCGCGGCCATATCGTCGCGCAGGAGCCGGATTTGATTGCGGGCCGATTCCGTCAGGCCGGCAGGCAGGTCTTCGTCAGCGAAGTCGATATCAGCCTCCGCAAAGGCCAGGGCATTGATCAGCCGCGCGCGCCAGTCCTCGAAAAGATGCCCGAGCGCGCCATCGAGCTGGCGCAAAGCCTGCCGCCGCTGCCCCTCGGTTTCAGCTGCCACCAGATCGGCGACCGCCTCGGCCTGTGTCAGGTCCATCTTCCCGTTGATGAAAGAACGTTTCGTGAACTCTCCAGGTTCCGCGGGCCGCAAACCCGGTTGCTGCACCAGCGCCGCCATTGTGCGCTGCACAACGGCCCGCCCGCCATGGACGTGGAGTTCAACCACGTCCTCGCCGGTGTAACTTGCCGGCGCAGCGAAGAGCAGGGCGAGGCCATGATCGATCACCGTGCCATCAACCGGATCACGCAGGGTGACCCGCGTGGCGTGACGCGGCGCGGGGCTGATCCCCGTCAGGGCCAGGAGCGCGGGTCGCGCCGCGGCGCCCGACAGGCGCAGCACGGCGATGCCGCCCCGTCCCGGCGCGGTCGCCAAAGCAAAGATGGTGTCGCGGTCGGACATGGCGGGCGCATATGACGCCGCGCTGCCGCCGGCCTCAAGCCCCCTGCGATGCCCATTCCGATCCATAGCGCACAGAAGCACGCAATTCCGGCAGCATCAGGGCCGTGATGTTCAGCCCTTCTTCGGACCGCTGGCGCCGGGCATACCTGGCATGTTGCCCCAGCCGTTCATCGCCTGGCCCCAGAAGTTTTTCATCATCGATTCCCAGTTCTGCGCATCCATCGGCACCCAGGTCTTCATCATCGTCTGCGGGTCCATGGCTTCCATGCCCGCCATCATGCGGCCGCGGATCTGGTCCATCATTTCAGCCTGCAGCTGGGTCACGTCCGGCAGGCCGAAAAACGTGCGCGCCTCTTCGGGCGTGCAATCAATGTTGAAGTTCACTTTCACGGAACGCTCCTGCTGGCACGGGGTTGGGTTTCCACTATAGCAGCACATCGGTGACAACATGGGTGCCGGTACCCTCGCATGATAGGGTGCCGCCGCGTTCCGGAGCCCGTCATGCCCAACCTGCTTGCCCAAGAGACCAGCCCCTACCTGCTGCAGCACCGCGACAATCCGGTGGACTGGCGGCCCTGGGGCCCGGAGGCCTTCGCCGAAGCCCGGCGCCTCGACAAGCCGGTGCTGCTCTCGGTCGGCTATGCCGCCTGCCACTGGTGCCATGTGATGGCGCATGAAAGCTTCGAGATACCGGCGATGGCGCAACTGATGAACCGTCTGTTCGTCAACATCAAGGTCGACCGCGAGGAGCGGCCCGACATCGACGCCATCTACCAGCATTCGCTCGCCATGCTGGGCGAACAGGGCGGCTGGCCGCTGACCATGTTCCTCACGCCCGATGCCAAGCCCTATTGGGGCGGCACCTATTTCCCGCCCGAGCAGCGCTATGGCCGCCCCGGCTTCCCCGCCGTGCTGCAGCGCATGGCCGAGGCCTGGGCGAACGAGAAGGAGCAGGTTCACAAGAACACGGCAGCGCTGACCGAAGGGCTGCAGCGTCTCGCCACCACCGATGCCGGCGACGCGCCGCCACTGACCCGCGGCCTGCTCGACACCATTGCCGACAAGCTACGCGAAAGCGTCGATCCGCAGTGGGGCGGTTTCGGCGGCGCGCCGAAATTCCCCAACACGCCGCAGCTCGACCTGCTGTGGCGCGGCTGGCGCCGCAATGGCGACACCAAGCTGCGCGACGCCGTGCTCGTTTCCGTGCTGCGCATGAGCCAGGGCGGCATCTACGACCATGTCGGCGGCGGCTTCGCGCGCTATTCCACCGACGAAACCTGGCTCGTCCCGCATTTCGAGAAGATGCTCTACGACAACGCGCAACTGCTCGACCTGCTGACCGAGATCTGGCGCGACAACAACAGCCTGCTCGCCGAGCTGCGCGTGCGCGAGACGGTTGGCTGGCTGCTGCGCGAGATGGTCGCCACGGGCGGCGGCTTCGCCTCCACCCTCGACGCCGATTCCGAGGGCGAGGAAGGCAAGTTCTATGTCTGGAGCGAGAGTGAGATCGACGCGCTGCTCGAGATCGATGCGCCGCTTTTCAAGGAAACCTATGGCGTCACACCTGCAGGCAACTGGGAAGGCCACACGATCCTCAACCGCAACCACCAGCCCGAGCTGCTGACACGCGAGGGCGAGGAAGACCTTGCCCGCATGCGCATCGTGCTGCTCGACGCGCGCGAGAGCCGCACGCGGCCGGGTTGGGACGACAAGGTGCTCGCCGACTGGAATGGGCTGATGATCGCGGCGCTCACCAACACGGCGATGACTTTCGATGAGCCCGGCTGGCTCAGGGCCGCGACACTGGCCTTCGACTTCGTCGCCGCGAAGATGAGTGACGGCGACCGCCTGTGGCACGCCGCGCGCGATGGCAAGCTGCGCAACGCCGGCATGCTGGAAGATTACGCCAACATGGCGCGCGCGGCACTGGCGCTGCATGAAGCGACGGGCGAGGCGCACTTCCTTGACCGCGCAAAGGCCTGGGCGAATGTCGTGGAAGCGCAGTTCCGCGACACGGCGCAGGGCGGCTATTTCCAGACCGCCGCCGATGGCGAACAGCTCATCGCCCGGCCGCGCACCGCCTTCGACAATGCGGTGCCTGCCGGCAATGCAACGCTGGTCGGTGTTTTTGCCCGCCTCTACCTGTTCACCGGCGACGAAGCGTATCGCGCCCGCGCCGACGCGCTGATCGGCGCCTTCGCGCCGGAGCTTGGCCGCAACTTCTTCCCGCTCGCCACGTATCTCAACAATTTCGACCTGTGGACCGAGCCGAAGCAGATCGTCGTGGTCGGCGACCGCAAGGATGCCGCCACCCAGGCGATGATCCGCACCGCGTACCGCGCGCCGCAGCCGAACCGCGTGCTCACAGTGGTCGCGCCCGGCGCTTCGCTGCCCGTTGCACATCCCGCTGCCGGCAAGGGTCAGGTGAAGGGCCGCGCCACCGCCTATGTCTGCACCGGCCCGGTCTGCTCGTTGCCGGTGACGGATGCGGATGAGCTGGAAAACCTGCTGAGCGCGACGGGCGCGGCGAATGATGGGTGACTAGCGGAGCCCCTCGCGCAGCCGCTCGCGATTGCGCACGGCATCGGCCAAGTACGGATCAAGCCGGATTGCTTCATCGAAATCTGCGATAGCAATGTCGTTGCGCCGCAACCCAGCGCTTGCCATGCCGCGGCCATTCAAAAGCTTGGGCACGCCATAGAGTTGGAGGAATCGGGGATCGGATCGATGTATTTCGGACCATATGATCCCATCGTCAAAATCGATCCAAGCACGCTGGTAGTCGCGCTTTTCGAGCCAAGCTTCGCCCCTCTCGAAGTAGGCCGCTGCGCTTCGTTTGTCGGTCTTGAGAACGATGTCCAGCACCTCGATCGCCGCATCGACACCTCCCGATTCCCGCCTGATGCCGGCCGCCATGGCGTGATAGTAAGAATCGCGGGGATACAGCTTGATCGCTTCAAAGGCATCGGCAAATGCGCGTTGCCACTCGCGCTTGGCGCGAAACGCTGCGCTGCGCTGCGCCAGAAGTACAGCTCCGCCATCGCATTCGGACCATATTCGTTTGCCTCGATCACCCGCGTGCAATCATTGATTCGCACATCGGGTACACGGGTCAAATCCTGGCAGTTCGCTCGGTCAGATTCCGGCTGCGCGGCAACAGGCGTTGCAAAAATGAAGATCAAGACCGTCAGCCACGGAAGTCGCATGTGCCGTCCCTCTCGACCAGTCTAACGGGTTGCTGCGCCACCGGCGACGGACTCTCTGGCATACTGGTGCCTACATGACCCCCGCTCCCCAGCTCTCCCTCCACACCCCCGTCGGCGACGTCACGCTGAGCGAGGACGGCGGGGCCATCGTGTCGGTCGACTGGGGCTGGGCGGCGGTGCAGACTGAAACGGCGCTGCTGAAGCGGGCGCGCAAGCAGCTGCAGGATTATTTCGACGGCAAGCGGCGGGATTTCGACCTGCCGCTCAACCCGCATGGCACCGCGTTGCAGAAGAAGATCTGGGCCGGCATGGTCGCCATTCCTTATGGCGCGACGCTGGCCTATGGCGAGCTTGGCAAGAAGGTTGGGGCCGGCGCGCGTGTCGTCGGCAATGCCTGTGGCCGCAATCCGTTGCCCATCCTTGTGCCCTGCCACCGCGTGCTGGCTGCCCATGGGAAGCTTGGCTTCTATTCTGGCGAAGGCGGGGTCGATACCAAGGTCGCCCTGCTGCGGCTGGAAGGCGCGCTGCTGTAGCGCGCCGTGACAAGCCGCAGGCTCCCCCGCTAGAGTCCCCGCCCCACCTGCAGCGAACGGGAGGATGCGATGGCTGGCGAGATGATCACCCTCAAGGGCAAGGACGGAAGCTTTGGTGCCTATCTGGCGAAGCCCGCGGGCGGCAAGGGCCCCGGCGTCGTCTGCATCCAGGAAATCTTCGGCGTGAACGACTGGATGCGCGCCATCGCCGACGATTTCGCCGCCGCCGGTTTCGTCGCCCTGGTGCCGGACCTCTTCTGGCGCATCGAGCCCGGCATCCAGATCAATGGCGAGGGCGAAAAGGAATTCGGCCAGGCCTTCGGCCTCTATGGCAAGTTCAACCCCGACACCGGCATCCAGGACGTGCAGACCGCGATCACCCATCTGCGCAAGATGGCCGGCGTGAACGGAAAGGTCGGCACCACCGGATACTGCCTGGGTGGTTTCCTCGCCTATCTGTCCGCCTGCCGCACCGATGCGGATGCCAATGTTGGGTATTACGGCGTCGGCATCGATTCGAAGCTCGACGAAGCGAAGGCGATCAGGACGCCGTTGATGCTGCATATCGCGACCAAGGACAAGTTCGTCACGCCGGAAGCGCAGCAGAAGGTACGCGACGGGCTGAAGACGAATCCGCATGTCACGATCCATGACTATCCGGAAGACCATGCCTTCGCGCGCAAGGGCGGCCATTCCTATGTGAAGGCTTCGGCCGACACGGCGAACAAGCGCACGCTCGATTTCTTCAACAAGCATCTGGGGTAAGTGCTGGGACCGATCGGCCTGCCGACCGGCGACACTTCCCCGTTACAACGAACAAGGAATTCTCTCCAATGGTCAAAGCGATCCGCGCCTCCAAGCCCGGCGGTCTCGATGTCATGTCCTGGGATGATGTGGAGGTCGGCGCGCCCGGCAAGGGCGAGGTGCGGCTGAAGCAGACCGCCATCGGCGTCAACTTCATTGACACCTATCACCGCGCCGGCACCTATCCCGGCAGCGTCTATCCCGTGGTACTCGGTGTCGAGGGCGCGGGCGTGATCGAGGCGGTCGGCGACGGCGTCACCGGTTTCCGGAAAGGCGACCGCGTCTGCTATGCGCTCGCCCGCGGCTCCTATGCCGAGGAACGGCTGATCCCGGAGACAGCGCTGATGACGATTCCGGAGGGCGTCAGCGATGACGAGGCCGCGGCCGGCATCACCAAGGGCGTCACCGTCCATCACCTGTTCACCCGCGTGCGCCCGGTGCAGAAGGGCGACTTCGTGCTCTATCACGCCGCCGCAGGCGGTGTCGGCCTCATCGCCTGCCAATGGGCGAGGGCCATCGGCGTCAAGCTGATCGGCACGGCCTCGAGCGACGACAAGGCGAAGCTGGCGAAGGACCATGGCGCGGCCGAAGTCATCGTCTACACGCGCGAGAATTTCGTCGACCGGGTGAAGGCGATCACCGACGGCGCGGGCGTCGTGCTCGCCATCGACGGAGTCGGCAAGTCGACGGCGAAGGATTCGGCCAAGTGCCTCGCCACCTATGGCACGCTTTGCACGATCGGCCAGGCGAGCGGCCCGTCCGACCTCAGCGTCGCCGACCTGCCCGCCTCGACCAATTTCACCAAGGGATCGATCGCCACGCTGGTGCCGCGCCCGGTGGAACTGCGCGCCTCGGCGGCGGCGTTCTTCGACATGGTGCGGCGTGGCGCGGTGAAGATCGACATCAACCACCGCTTCGCCCTGAAGGATGCTGCCAAGGCCCATGCGGCGCTTGAAGGCCGCCAGACCACCGGCTCCATCATCCTGAAACCCTGAGGTTGCCGTGGCCGGCTATGTCGACAAGGTTCTGCTCGCGGACGAACAGGTGGTCCATCGCGCCGCCGTGCACTGGGTGGTCTATGCCGGCGGCATCGCCTGGGTGGTGCTGGCGCTGATTTCCTTCATCGCCTCGTCGTCCTATGGCGCGCGGCTTGCCGTGACTGTCGGCAGCCAAGCCTATCACCCCCTGACGTGGCTGGGCTATGTGCTGCTCGTGCTCGGCACGTTGCGCCTGATGGGTGCGGCGCTCGAACAATGGACGACGGAACTTGCCATCACCTCGAAGCGCACCATCGCCAAGGTCGGCTTCATCCGCCGCGAGACCTGGGAGATCAATGCCTCCAAGATCGAAAGCGTCGAGGTCGACCAGTCAGTGTTCGGCCGCCTGCTCGGCTACGGCACCGTCGTCGTCAAGGGCACCGGCGGCGGCACCACGCCGATGAAGCTGATCGCCGACCCCATCGCCTTCCGCAACCACATCACAGCACGATAGAATTCCCTCTCCCTGCTTGCAGGGGGAGGGCTAGGGAGGGGGTCTTGCAGCAGTCACCCCGTGCACGGCAACTCCGCCAATCTATGACCGAGGCTGAAACACGGCTCTGGTTTGCCCTGCGCCGCCGCCAGCTGGACGGCTTCTATTTTCGTCGGCAATTTCCTGTGGGTCCGTACATCGCCGACTTTGCCTGCACGGAAGCGCGCGTCATCGTGGAAGCAGATGGCGGCCAGCATGCAGAACGTCAGAATCATGATGCTACCCGCACGCAGTTTCTGAACGATCGCGGCTATCGCGTGCTGCGCTTCTGGAACAATGATGTGCTGACGAATATCGACGGTGTCCTGACGATTGTCCGCAACACCCTGTTGCAGGCGAACCCCCTCCCCAACCCTCCCCTGCAAGCAGGGAGAGGGAGAAAGATGTCTGACATGACCGCTACCCACGCGCTGCGCTTCCACAAGACCGGCGGGCCCGAAGTGCTGCAATGGGACCGCATCGAGGTGCCGGCGCCCAGGCCGGGCGAGGTGCTGCTGCACCACACCGCCATCGGCGTCAATTTCCTCGACACCTATCACCGCGCGGGCACGCATCACGTGCAGCTGCCGCTGCCGGGCATCACCGGCTCGGAGGGCGTCGGCATCGTCGAAGCCGTCGGTGCCGGCGTCACGTCGGTGACGCCCGGGCAGCGCGCCGTCTATCCGCTCACCGCTGGTGCCTATGCGGAACGCCGGATCATCCCGGAAACGGATCTCGCCACGGTGCCCGACGGCCTTGCCGACGACGCCCTCGCCGCCACCTTCATGAAAGGATTGACCGCCGGACACCTGCTGTTCGACATCGCGCGGGTGAAGCCGGGCGATGTGCTGCTGATGCATGCGGCGGCCGGCGGCGTCGGCCTGCTGCTCGGCCAATGGGCCAAGGCGCTTGGCTGCACCGTCATCGGCACTGCCAGCACGCCAGCCAAGGCGGAACTCGCCCGCGCGAACGGCTATGCCCATGTCATCGACTACACGCGCGAGGATTTCGTCGCGCGGGTGAAGGACATCACCGCGGGTCGCGGCGTGCGCGCCGTGTTCGACGGTGTCGGCGAGACCACCTTCCTCGGCTCGCTGCAATGCGCGAAGGCACCCGACAGCGTGGTGGCGAGCTTCGGTCTAGCTTCCGGTCCGCTGCCGCGCTTCGGCTTCGCCGACCTTCCGCCGTCGGTCTTTGTCACCCGCGCAACGGTGAAGACGATCACCGCTGACCGTCCCGCCTACCTGCGCCACGCCGCGCGCTTCCTTGGCGCGCTGGGCGACGGAACGTTGCGGCCGGTGATCGGCGGCCGCTACACGTTGCGCGATGGCGCCGAGGCGCACCGCGCTCTCGAATCGCGGCGCACCACCGGCTCGCTGGTCCTGTTGCCGTAAAGGGAAGCCTTGGCAAACCCCCGTTTTATTCGGCTTTACCGCTGCAAAGCGGTTCCGTGCTAGGAGTCCGCCCCTGAGTCGGGAGGGGGCATGCCGAAAGCGGCCGTACTGCACAAAGCGGGCGGACCGGACAGTTTTGTCTGGGAAGATGTGCGCGTGGGCGATCCAGGTCCCGACCAGGTGCGGCTGCGCACGACCGCCGTGGGCCTCAACCTCGTCGAGACCATGTTTCGGTCGGGAGCCATCCCGGTCACCTATCCGGCAATCCTGGGTTTTGAAGGCGTCGGCATTGTTGAGTCTGTCGCGCCCGGCGTGACAGAGGTCAAGCCCGGCGATCGCATCGCCTATGTTTCCCCTCCCATCGGCGCCTATGCCGAGGCGCGGCTGCTGCCCGCGGCCGATTGCGTTCCCCTGCCGGACGGGATTTCCGATGAAACGGCGGCGGCCGGCTATCTCAAGGGCATGACAGCCTATTACCTCGTTCACCTGTCCACGCGGGTCAAGCCGGGCGATGTTGTCCTGGTCCATGCTGCCGCCGGCGGCGTCGGCTTGCTGCTGTGTCAATGGGCCAAGCATCTCGGAGCCACGGTAATCGGGACGGTGGGCAGCGATGAGAAAGCGGCACTTGCCCGTGCCCATGGCTGTGACCATGCGGTTGTCTACACGCGCGATGACTTCCTGCCTGTCGTTAGGGATGTAACCAACGGACGGGGCGTCCGGGCGGTCTATGAGTCCGTCGGACGCGACACATTCGACCGCTCAGCCGCATCGCTGGCGCTCGAGGGCATCCTCGTCGCCTATGGCGCGGCCTCGGGCCAACGTACGCCCGAACAGACCGCGAAATTTCCCACAGCCCGATACCTCATCGGTGCGACACTGCAGGACTATACCGCGACACGGGCCGAGCTTTTGGCCGCCGCCTCCGGCTTTTTCGACGTCGTTGCCAGCGGCGCCGTCCGGGTTACCATCGGGCAGAAAGTGCCCCTGCGGAATGTGGGCGAAGCCCACGCCGCACTCGAGAGCCGGCGTACGACCGGCTCTACCGTCTTGACCGTCTGACCAGGGATCAGGAGTTCCGCGTCCATGACCAAAGCCATTCGCATTCACAAGACCGGCGGCCCCGACGTCCTGCAGTGGGACGACATTTCGGTGGGCAAACCCGGCAAGGGCGAGGCGCTCGTGCGCCAGACCGCGGCGGGCCTCAACTACATCGACACCTATCAGCGCTCGGGCCTCTATCCCGTGCCGCTCCCCACCGTGCTTGGCAGCGAAGGCGCCGGCGTCGTGGAAGCGGTTGGTGAAGGCGTCACAGATGTGAAGGTGGGCGACCGGGTCGCCTATCACTCCGCGCTCGGCGCCTATGCCGAACACCGCATCATGCCGGCCTGGCTGCTCGTACAGGTGCCCGCCGAGATCGACGACAAGACCGCCGCCTCGATGATGCTGAAGGGCTGCACAGTGCAGTACCTGCTGAAGCGCACCTATCCCGTGAAGAAGGGCGACACGATCCTGTTCCACGCCGCCGCCGGTGGCGTCGGCCTGATCGCCGGACAATGGGCAAAGCATCTTGGCGCCACCGTGATCGGCACCGTCGGCAGCGAGGAAAAGGCGAAGCTCGCCAGGCAGAACGGCTATGACCACGTCATCAACTACAGCACGGAAGACTTCGTCGCGCGGGTGAAGGAAATCACCGGCGGCAAGGGCCTGCCGGTTGTTTATGACTCGGTCGGCAAGGACACCTTCCTGAAGTCGCTCGATTGCCTGCAGCGTCGCGGCATGATGGTGACCTTTGGCCAGTCTTCGGGTGCGGTGGAACCGATCCAGACCGGTCTGTTGTCAGCCAAAGGCTCGCTCTACATGACGCGGCCTACATTGGGCCACTACACCGCGAACCGGGCCGAAGTGCTGGAAACGGCCAACGACCTGTTCGACGTGGTGAAGCGCGGCATCGTGAAGATCTCCGTCAACCAGACCTATGCCTTGAAGGATGCCGCGCAGGCGCATCGCGACCTCGAAAGCCGCAAGACCACCGGCACCACCGTCCTCACCATCTGACGGCAGCGCCAGGAACGGACAGCAGCATCATGGTGAACGGAGGCGTCCCGGGACCGCTCACCTGGCTCGGTCGCGAATTCCGCGACCGGCAGATGGAGGAGACCTTCCTCAGCGCCGCCTGGCCGCAGAGCCGCCGGCTGGGGCGGATCACCGCCTATCTCGCCTTCGGCGCCGCCATCGCCGGCGATATCGGCACTGCGCTTGACGACGCGGTCCATATCTCCCTGCCGGTCTTCATCGCGACCCGGGTGGTGGCGCTCCTTGCGTTCTTCGTGTTGCTCCACGCCTTCATGCGGCCCGCGGCGCGCACCTACCAGGGACTGGCCGCGATTTTCGCCGCCCTGTCTCTGACGCTGGTGTGGCTGTCGCCGACGATCTTCGGTACCGCCACGCTGTCGGCACAACTGGCGGCGATGGTGGGCGCGATGCTGATCATTTTCGTCGTCCCGAAGCCGTTCCTCAGCACGATGGTGACGGTCCACGGCCTGATCGTACCCGCCTTCATCCTGGTCCTGCTGGCGCCGTCGCAAACCTTCGGCGGCAATCACCCCTTCAGCGTCTTCGCCTTCCTCGCCGCGATTGCGCTGACCGGCCTCTCCCTGATCCGGCGACTCAACGAATCCGCGCGCATCGGCTTTGCGACGCGCACGTCGCTGACCAGCGAACGCGACACCATCCAGCGGGCGGCGGAGGAGCAGACGCGTATGTTGGAACGCGTGGCCGCACAAGAGAGCGAGCTGCAGTCGAAGAACGCGCTGATGGAAAGCATCTTCGCGCATGCCGACCAGGGAATCGTCGTGATCGACAGCGAAAGCCGCGTGGTCGCCTGGAACGAGCGCTATGTCGAGATGTACGGCCTTTCACCGGAATTCATCCAGGCCGGCATCAGCCTGAGCGATCTCACGGCGCATTTCATTCAAACGGGCCTCTTCAGCCCGGACGCGCTGACGCCGGAAGCGCTGCTCATGGTGCAGAAGCCACAGGGCGGCCAGAGCTTTGAGCTGTCGCTGCCCGATGGCCGCTTTTTCGACATCCGTCGCAGCGCCATGCCCGATGGCGGCTATGTCTCGACGACGACCGATATCACCGGGCGGCGCCAGATCGAAGCGGAACTCGCCAGCCGCAACCAGTTTGTTGAAAGCGTGCTGCGCAGCATCTCGCAGGGCATCGTCGCCTTCGACCGGGAGAAGCAGCTCGTTGCCTGGAACGACCAGTATCGCGAGTTCTTCGACCTGCCGCCCGAGCTGCTGCGTCCGGGCGTCAAGCGGCGCACGATCATCTCCTATCTCACCGAGCGCGGCTATTTCGGCCGGCGCAATGTCGACGGCGACGCGCGCAAGCAGATCGACCTACCGCTGCCGGACCAACGCTTCGAGATCCGCCTGCCGGACGGCCGCGTGCTCGACATCCGGCGCGAGCCGCTTCCCGATGGCGGCATCGTGTCCACCTACACCGACATCACCGAGCAGAAGCGGGCAGAGGACACGATTCGCCGCCTCGCCCTGCTCGACCCACTCACCGGACTCGCCAACCGCGCACGCTTCGACCAGCGGCTGGCGGAAGCCATCAGCCATGCCAGCGAGAATCAGCGGCGCGTGGCCCTACTACTGATCGATCTTGACCACTTCAAGCCGGTCAACGACACGCACGGACATTCGGTGGGTGACGTTGTCCTGCGCCGCGTCGGCCGCATCCTGGCGCAGACCGTCCGCGACATCGACACGGCGGCACGCATTGGCGGCGACGAGTTTGCCGTCATCCTCACCCACCTGCCGGATACGTCGGTTGCCGAACGAATCGCGCAGCGCATCATCGAAACCGTCCAGCTGCCGATCCCGATCGATGAGCTGACGGTGGCGATCGGCGCGAGCGTCGGCATCGCCATTGCGCCTGACAACGGTTCGACACCCGAGACCCTGCGCAACCGCGCCGACGCTGCGCTGTACCTCGCCAAGGGCGCCGGCCGCGGCGTCTGGCGGCGGGCGGCCTGAGCACGCAGTGTCAGATCGCGACGGGGGTCTTTTTGAAGACCGTATCTCGCGCCGCCTGTGCGAGTTTCACGATCCCGCGGTAGAACGTGCCTATCTGACAGATTCGTGGCCCAGCTACAGAACGCGGATGCGGAATGCGGTCCTGTTCTCGGGTGGCCTCGCACTTCTGGGAAGCCTGATGCCCGCTGTGGGTTTGACCGAGGTTGGTCACCTTGGTGCATTCATCCTGACCCGCATCCTGCTCTTTCTCGTTCTCGGCGTCATTTTCTGGCTCAGCTTCGAGGAGCGGGCCAGCCCCTGGGTGACCCGCGTGGTCTGCGCGGGCGTGGCATCGGGCGCGCTTGCCTGGATACTCCCGCAGGCCATCGCCGTCGGCGAGAGCGCTGCCGAGGGCCCCGGCGCGCTGATGTCAGCCCTGACGCTGCTCGTCATGTTGCCCATGCGCTTCTGGTACATGATCGCGGCCGCGACCTCGGTCGCCGCCGCGCTTATCGCAGAGGTGTTCGTGGGTCCGACGACAGGTGTCGACATCGAGTTCGTCATGGTCATGCTTCTCATCACCCTGATCAGCGCGCGCACGGTCATGCAGGCCAAGCTCACGTCACGCTTCCGCTTTTTCGCACGCCAGGAGCTCGACGGCGCCTTCCATGCCCTGCGCCTCAAGGAACTGGAAGTGAAGCAGCAGGCCTCGCACCTCAATGCCTTCATCCTGGCTATGGACCAGGGCGTGTCGGTGCTCGACAGGGACCACAAATTTGTGGCCTGGAACCCCCAGTACGAGCGGATGTTCGACCTGCCCCAAGGTTTCATGAAGGCCGGGCTGCCGTTCGACAGCATCGTGCGACATCTACGTTCCATCGGCTTTTTCGGTCAACGCGAGATGGACGAGCGGAGGCAGAACGCCATCGACAAGCCGCGGTCGGGCGACGCCTTTGAGCTGCCCTTGCCAGGCGGTCGCTACCTCGACGTGCGCCGTTCCGGCCTGCCGGATGGCGGGGTCGTCACCACCTACACCGACATCACCGAACGCAAGCGGGCGGAGAATCTGACTCGCCTTCTCGGCATGCAGGACCCCTTGACCCAGCTCGCCAACCGGGCCCTGTTCCTTGAAAACCTTGTCGCGGCGATCGGCGAAAGCGCCCGGCACAACTTCCAGGTCGGGCTGATGATGATCGACCTCGATCACTTCAAGCCGGTGAACGACACCCACGGCCACCCAGTGGGCGATACCGTGCTGAAGAAGGTGGCCGAAATCCTGTCGGCGGCGGTGAGGGACCTCGACACCGTCGCGCGGCTGGGCGGCGACGAGTTCGCGGTCATCCTGACCAACCTGAGCTGGCCGGAGCAGGCCGACCTGCCGGCGCGCCGCATCCTCGCCGCCCTGCAGGCGCCAATGGACATCAACGGCCTTCGCATCCAGATCGGCGGCAGCATCGGCCTCGCGCTCTATCCCGATCACGGCCGGTCCCCCGACGCCTTGATTGCCAAAGCCGACGAGGCGCTATATGCGGCCAAGGCTGCCGGGCGCAACTGCATCCGACATGCCGGTGATACCGCCGTCACCGCACGCCCATCCGGCGCCACCCGAGCCCGCTCCTAGTTCGTCGCCTTGTGCCCGGCGTGGTCCGGTTCTGTGGCGCCGACAGTCTCGACTGACAGCTCCACATCGACGTTGCCCGCCTTTTCGAAGCGCAGGGTCAGGGGCACGCGCATCCCCACCCGGATCGGCGCCTTCAGACCCAGCAGCATGATGTGCAGCCCGCCCGGCTTGAGTACCGCGGATTCACCGGGCGGCACTTCAATGGCCTGGACGGGACGCATGCGCATCACGTCGCCGTCCATCTGGTGCGTGTGCAGCTCGGCCTTGTCGGCCGCGGGCGATGAAGCGCCGACCAGGCGATCAATCTCGGCGCCCGTGTTCGTGACGGAAAGATAGGCGGAGCCGGTCTTGCCCGGCGTCACGCGGGTCCAGGGATGCCCGACCTGCAGACTGCCCAGCTTGTATTCGTTCGCCGAGGCCGAGCCGGCGCATAGTGCGACGGTGACAGCGGCGACAGTCCAGAATTTACGCAGCATGGTCATAATCCTTCCTCTGGGAGAAGGCTACTACCACGACCGCGGGACTCTGCGGCGGGCCGGCTCAGGGTGCAACACGCCCAACCTGCGCTCCAACCATCAGGTGTTCATCGAATCGAAGAATTCCTGGTTGCCCTTGGTCGGCTTCAGCTTGTCGACCAGGAACTCCATGGCATCGATCGTGCCCATCGGCATCAGGATGCGGCGCAGCACCCACATCTTCGATAGCGTGCCGCGGTCGACCAGCAACTCTTCCTTGCGCGTGCCCGACTTCGCGATGTCGAGCGCCGGGAAGGTGCGCTTGTCGGCGAGCTTGCGGTCGAGGATGATTTCCGAGTTACCGGTGCCCTTGAACTCTTCGAAGATCACTTCGTCCATGCGGCTACCGGTGTCGATCAGCGCCGTGGCGATGATGGTCAGCGATCCACCTTCCTCGATGTTGCGCGCGGCGCCGAAGAAGCGCTTCGGCCGCTGCAGCGCGTTGGCGTCCACACCACCCGTCAGCACCTTGCCCGACGACGGAACGACGGTGTTGTAGGCGCGCGCCAGGCGTGTGATCGAATCGAGCAGGATGACGACGTCGCGCTTGTGTTCGACCAGGCGCTTGGCCTTCTCGATCACCATTTCGGCGACCTGGACGTGGCGGACGGCGGGTTCGTCGAAGGTCGACGATACGACCTCGCCCTTCACGGAACGGTCCATGTCGGTCACTTCTTCCGGCCGCTCGTCGATCAGCAGCACGATCAGATAGACCTCAGGATGGTTCGTCGTGATCGAATGCGCGATATTCTGCAGCAGCATCGTCTTGCCGGTGCGCGGCGGCGCAACGATCAGCGCACGCTGTCCCTTGCCCAGCGGCGCGACGAGGTCGATGACGCGCGACGACAGGTCTTTCTTCGTCGGGTCGCTGTTCTCGAGCCGAAGGCGTTCATCCGGATACAGCGGCGTCAGGTTGTCGAAATTGACCTTGTGCCGGCTGTTTTCCGGGTCTTCGAAATTGATCGTGTTGACCTTGAGCAGCGCAAAATAGCGCTCGCCATCCTTCGGCGCGCGAATCTGGCCATCGACCGTGTCGCCGGTGCGCAGGCTGAAGCGGCGGATCTGGCTCGGGCTGACATAGATGTCGTCAGGGCCCGGCAGGTAATTCGATTCGGGCGAGCGCAGGAAGCCAAAACCATCCTGCAGGATTTCCAGCACGCCGCCGCCGGAGATGTCGACCTTCTTTTCCGCGAGCTGTTTCAGGATCGCGAACATCATGTCCTGCTTGCGCAGGGTGCTCGCGTTTTCGACCTCCAGCTCCTCGGCATAGGCGAGAAGTTCGGTCGGCGACTTTTCTTTGAGTTCCTGAAGGTTCATGGGCGTGCGTGGGGATCAACAGAAGGAAGGGAACGGGGAAAACCTGCCGGACGGGGTACTCGGGAAAAACGGCGGACGGCGCGTCCGGTTCTTCTGTCGGCGGGTTTGTCGGGGGAATCCCGCTCGGGCGGGATCGGTTGGTTGCCGAAGGATCGGCGAAAACTCCGTGCCTGTCAAATGACCGTTGATCGGTCGGATTTCAAGCCGGGTAATTGACGCCGCTCAGAACGGCTTCACGATCACCATGATGACGATGACGATCGCGAGCACCATCGGCAGTTCGTTCGCCAGCCGGAAGGTCCGCGCCGGCCGCGAGTTGCGGTCGGCGGCAAAGTCCTTCTGCCATTTGGCGAAGTTCCCGTGCAACGCGCCCAACCCGCCGACGCAGACCAGCTTCAACCATATCCAGCCACTCGACCAGTCGATGGGCGCAATCCATAGCAGCAAGGCACCAAGGACGAAGACCGCGATCATCGCTGGATTGATGATGCCCTTGAGCAGCCGGCGCTCCATCACCTTGAAGGTTTCCGACTGCGGCGAGCCCGTGGGCACCCCGGCGTGATAGACGAACAAGCGGGGCAGGTAGAGCATCCCCGCCATCCAGGCAATCACCGCGATCAGGTGCAGGGCCTTGATCCACGGGTAGAGCGCAGAAACCCAGTCCATCGTCACATCCTAGTCAGGCGGCCGGGCAGGCGTGCCGGTCGGCGGGGCACAGGCGGTCGCCCGTCAAGCTGCAGGGCCGCGCGCCGGTGGGGCTCAGCGCGCTGCGCGCCAGTCCGGCAAGCCCGGCGATGAAGGCCGGATGATCACCCAGCGCCGGCACGCGGACGTAGACGGGCACGCCACTCTCCCGCGCTAGCCGGGCATAGTCGCGGTCGAGCTCGACCAGCGTTTCCGAATGTTCCGACACGAAGGCGACGGGCAGCACCACCAGTGGCACGCCATCGGCGCCGGCCTGGCGGATCTCCGCCTCAGCATAGGGACCCAGCCATTCCAGACGCCCAACCCGGCTCTGATAGCAGACGCGCCAGCTGCCCGTCGTAAGGCCAGCCGCTGCTGCAATGGCCTCTGCGCCGCGCTCGACCTGCCAGGCATAGGGATCGCCACCTTGTGTCACGATCCGCTTTGGCAGACCATGGGCTGAGAACAGGATGCGGGGCTCCTGCCCGCCGGCAGCACGGGCCTCGGCCACGGCCTTTCGCAATAGCGCCGCGTATCCCCCGACAAAGCCCGGTTCATCCGGATAGCAGCACAGGGCCGATGTCGGAACCTGCAGCCCGATTTTTCCGGCCGCCCGATGCCAGTCAGCCAGCGACGACTGTGTTGTGGTCGAGGAAAATTGCGGATAGAGCGGCAGCAGCACGATACGGTCGGGCTTCCAGGCTGCCACCTCGCGCGCGACCTCGTCAGCGAAGGGATGCCAATACCGCATGACGACAAAGCTGCGCCAGGTGTGGCTTGGTTCTGCCAAGGCTTGATCGAGCGCCGCTGCCTGCTTCCGCGTTTCCGGCAGCAATGGCGAACGACCACCCAATTCCGCGTAGATCTTCTGTGCCACCGGCGTGCGGCTTGTTGCGATGTAGCGCGCCAGCAGGGGTCGCAATGGCCAGGGCAGGCGAATGATCGCCGGATCACTGAACAGGTTGGTCAGGAACCCTTTGACGGCCTCGGGCGAATCCGGGCCGCCGAGATTGAACAGAACCACGGCATGGCGGGCCATGGTTCAGCCGCGCCAGCTGCGCACGATCTCGGCCAGCTCCGCGACATGTTCCGGCGGGGTCTGCGGCAGGATGCCGTGGCCCAGGTTGAAGATGTAGCGACTGCCGCCCAGCGCGCCGAGAATCCGTTCGATCTCGGCCTGCATCGCCTGACCGCCCGTCACCAGCATCATCGGATCTAGGTTGCCCTGCAGGATGCAGGTCGGTTGCAGCCATTCGGCCGCCCAATGCGCGGGCACGAATGGATCGAGGCTGACGCCATCGACACCCGTCTCGCTGATGTAGTCGGCCAGCATCATGCCGGCGCCGCGCGGGAAGCCCATGATTGGCACGTGCGGATAGCGGGCGCGGACGCGGCTGACGATGCGCCGTGTCGGCTCGATGCAGAAGCGGCGAAAGGCAAATTCCGGCAGCGCACCGGCCCAGGTGTCGAACAGCTGGATAACCTCGGCGCCTGCCTCGATCTGGGCGAGAAGGTAGTGCGACGTCGAATCGACCAGCTTTTCCATGAGCTGACGAAAACCGTTTTCGTCGCCGTACGCCCAGGCCTTCGTGTGTTCGAAATTGCGGGAACTGCCGCCTTCGACCATGTAGGTCGCCACCGTCCAGGGCGCGCCGGCAAAGCCGATCAGCGCGACATCGGCCGGCAACTCCCGGCGCAGGTTGCGCACCGTCTGCATGACCGGCGCCAGCACCTCGTCCACCCGGCTGACATCGAGCTTGCCCAGGTCCTCGCTTCGCCGGATCGGCTCCAGCACCGGCCCCTCACCTTCGACAAAGGCAAGCTTCTGCCCCATGCCGAAGGGAATCAGCAGGATGTCGGCGAAGAGGATGGCCGCATCGGGGTGATAGCGCCGGATCGGCTGCAAGGTCACTTCCGTGGCAAGATCGGGCGTCAGGCAGAGGGACAGGAAATCCTTCGTCTGCTTCCGCACGGCACGATATTCGGGCAGGTAGCGGCCTGCCTGGCGCATTAGCCAGAACGGCAGGGGCCGTACGGATTCACCCGCCAGAACACGCAGCAGGGGCTTCTCAGTCTGAAGGACGGTCACGCCGAATCTTTCCGGGCCGGCGAAGCAGGTCTCCGCGTCTCAGGTTCAGCCCTACCTCTTCTTATAAGGAAGTAAAGAATCTGGTGGTAGTGGTAGTTGGTGGGTGCAAAAGCGGGGATTATTGCCCTGTCCCGAAGCTGTCCTTTCCTCGGAGAAACACGCTGTGAATCCCGGACAGTTGCGGACAAGAGACAGAAAAGCGTCAGATTCCCTGATTTTATTGCTGTGTGAATCACGAGGAACATCGGGACAGAAGGCCGGACCGGAAACCGTCCCCAGCCAAACTCCCGTCTTTCACAGTCCGGTATGCGGTTTGCCCCCAGCGGATGACAGGGGGTTGGCGGAATCGGTGGTCGGGGATCGATTGGGCGTCAGGCCGATGGCCTGTTAATACTGTCGCCCTTGCCCCACTTCCATCCACAGGATGCTGGGGATACTTCTGGGTTCCTCAATGCGACGCTTCAACCTTCACCTGGTTTCTGACGCCACCGGAGAAACACTCGAACTGGTGGCACGTGCCGCCATCACCCAGTTCGAGGACACTGAACCGGAAATCTTCATCTGGAACATGATCCGTTCGCCGGGTCAGCTGCAGGTGGCGATCGACGGCATCCAGGAAAGCCCCGGTGTGGTCTATTTCACGCTGGTGAATCGCGACCTCAAGCGCGACCTGCAGAATGCCTGCCGCAGCATGGAAGTGCCCTGCGTCGACATTCTTGATCCTGCCATTGCCGTGCTGCGCTCCTATCTCAAGACTGAAGCCAGCAACGAGCCGGGCAGCCAGCATGAGATGGACGAGGAGTATTTCCGCCGCATCGAGGCGATGACCTTCTGTCTCGCGCATGACGATGGCCAGTCCCTGCATGACATCGACCAGGCTGATGTCATCCTGCTTGGTGTGTCGCGCTCGTCGAAAACGCCAACCTGCATGTATCTCGCCAATCGTGGCATCAAGGCCGCCAACATTCCGCTGGTGCCGGGGCAAGCCTTGCCAGATGAAATCATCGGCATGCGCGGCCCGTTGATGGTCGGATTGACCAACAGCGCCAAACGCCTGGCCGAGGTCCGGCGCACACGGTTGCAGCAGCTGCACAAGGAAGACGACACGTCCTACACCGATGAGGAATCGATCAAAGAGGAAGTCGCCGACGCGCGCCGTCTGTTCAACAAGAACAAGTGGCCAGTAATTGACACCACGGGCCGTTCGATCGAGGAAACCGCCGCGGCCATCCTGCGCCTGCTGCAGAAGCGGAATGCGCCGAATGACTGAGGCGATCGTCATCCTCGCCTCAGGCAGCACTGCCCGCGCCCGGCTGCTGCGCGCCGCCGGCCTTCTGATCGAAGTCGATCCCGCCGGCGTGGATGAAGATGAAATCAAGGCGAGCATGAAGGCCGAAGGGGCGCCCGTCTCCGACGTCGCCCAGGCGCTGGCGGATCTGAAAGCCTCGCGCAAGTCAGTGGGCTATCCCGGTCATTTCGTCATTGGAGCCGACCAGATGCTCGACTGCGACGGCGCCTGGTTCGACAAGCCGCCGACGCTTGAAAAGGCCCGGGCACAGCTCGCCGCGCTATCCGGTCGGACGCACCATCTGCACACGGCCGCATCAATCGCGCGCGACGGCAGCGTGATCTGGCGGCACATGACCCGCCCGGCCTTGACCATGCGCAAACTGTCGAATGAATTTCTCGACGCCTATGTGCACAGCGAGGGCGATGACCTGCTGGGCTCGGTCGGCGCCTACCGGCTGGAGGGGCGCGGGGCGCAGCTTTTTTTGGACATCCGCGGCGACTATTTCTCCATCCTTGGCCTGCCGCTCTTGCCGCTGCTCGATTTTCTCCGTACCCATGACGTGTTGCCGACCTGAAAGAATCTAGCGTGATGTTTCTCACCGGTAAGGCGCTGATTGCCGGCGTGATCGGCTGGCCCGTTTCTCACTCCCGTTCGCCCCGCCTGCATGGCCATTGGCTGAAGACCTATGGCATCGACGGCGCCTATGTTCCCCTCGCCGTGCCGCCAACGCGCATCGAAGACGCCATTCGCGCGCTGCCGGCGCTGGGCTTTGCCGGCGCCAATGTCACCGTGCCACACAAGGAAGCGGCGGCGCGGCTGGCCGATGACGTCGACGACTTCGCCCGCCGCCTGGGCGCCGCCAACACGCTGGTGGTCAAGCCCGATGGCCGTATTGCAGCCAGCAACAGCGATGCCTTCGGCTTCCTGGAAAACCTGCGCCAGCGTGCGCCCGGATTCCGGGCGAACGCGGGACCGGTGGTTGTGCTCGGGTCCGGAGGTGCCGCGCGCGCGGTGGTCGTGGCGCTGGCCGATGCAGGCGCGCCCGAAATCCGGATCGTGAACAGGACACTGGCGCGGGCCTCGGGCCTTTGCCATCTGGCGCCCTCCGTCGCACGGGCGATGCCATGGCCGGACATGGCGGCGGCGCTGGCCGATGCGGTCCTGCTGGTCAACACCACGTCGCTCGGCATGGAAGGCCAGCCGCCGCTCGAGATCGATCTCGGCCGCCTGCCGCCGCGCGCGCTGGTCAACGATATCGTCTATACGCCGCTCGAAACGGCTCTACTCGCATCCGCTGCGGCACGTGGCAACCCCGTTGTGGATGGTCTCGGCATGCTGCTCCACCAGGCGCGACCCGGATTCAAGGCGTGGTTCGGCCGCGAGCCGGAAGTGACAGACGACCTGCGCCGGGTTGTCCTTGCGCCATGATCATCCTCGGCCTGACCGGATCCATCGGCATGGGCAAGAGCGAGGCGGCGCGCGGGTTTCATCGCCTCGGCATTCCGGTCTTCGATTCGGATGCCGCTGTTCACAAAGTGATGCGCCGCAATGGTCGGGCGGTGCCGCGCATCGCCCATGAATTTCCCGACGTGGTGACGGCCGGCGTGATTGACCGCCAGGCGCTCGGCCGCCACGTCTTCGCCAACCCGGCGTCGCTGCGCCGGCTCGAATCCATCATCCACCCGATGGTGCGCGACGAACGCGACCGCTTCCTGAAGCGCATGCGGGCGCGACGCCAGCCGCTGGTGGTGCTGGACGTGCCACTGCTGTTCGAGGGCGGCGGAAACCGGCAATGCGACTACACGGCGGTCGTGTCTGCACCGCATCGCGTGCAGCGGGCACGCGTGATGGCGCGGGCAGGCATGACGGCGGAAAAGCTCGCGGGTATCCTGCAACAGCAGATGCCAGACGCAGAAAAGCGCCGACGCGCCGATTTCGTCATTCCCACCGGGGGGTCGCGCCGGCAGTCCTTGCGCGTGATTCGCGGCCTCGTCACAATGCTGCGCAACGCACCCAAGAATCGGCACCGTCAACACCATCATGGCTGAACGCGAAATCATCCTCGACACCGAAACCACCGGTCTGCGGCCCGACGAAGGCCATCGCGTGGTCGAGATCGGCTGTATCGAACTCGTCAACTACGTGCCGACGGGGCGCGTCTATCACGCCTATGTCAACCCGGAACGGTCGATGCCGGCCGAAGCCTTTGCCGTGCACGGCCTGTCTGACGATTTCCTGCGGGACAAGCCACTGTTTGGCGCCGTGGCCGATGACTTCCTGGAATTCGTCGGCGATGCGCCCGTCATCGCGCACAACGCGCGCTTCGACATGGGCTTCGTCAACGCCGAACTGACGCGCATCAAGCGCAGCCTGCTGATGCCGCCGCGGGTGATCGACACCGCCGACATGGCGCGGCGCAAGTTTCCCGGTTCGCCAGCGTCGCTCGATGCACTGTGCAAGCGCTTCAACATCGACAACTCGAGCCGCACCAAGCACGGTGCGCTGCTCGACGCCGAACTACTGGCCGAGGTCTATATCGAGCTTATCGGCGGCCGGCAGACATCGCTCGACATCGCGGCCGGCGGCACGGTGGTGATCGAGGAAACGACGGTCATGGTGCAGAGCTGGCCCGACCGTGTGTTCGCGGTGAGCGACGAGGAACTCGCCGCCCATGCCGAATTTGTCCAGAAGCTGAAGGAGCCGATCTGGCTCCTGCCCTGAAGGGCGCTCAGGCCGTCGCGGGCGGCTGACTGGCTTGTGCTTCGGCCGCCGCAAGCTGCTGCTGGTACATCGTGGTGAAATCGATCGGGTCGATCAGCAGCGGCGGGAAGCCGCCGTCGCGCGTCATGTCGGCAATGACACGACGGGCGAAGGGGAAGATCAGCCGCGGGCATTCCGTCAGGCAGATCGCCTGGCGATGCTCCATCGGGAAATTGCGCAACTCGAAGAAACCGGCATAGACCACCTCGGCGACAAAGGCGGTGCGATCGCCCCGCTTGGCGGTGGCCGTGGTGCGCAGCGCCACCTCGTAGCGGTTCTCACCCATCGGCTTCGCCTGGATATCCACCGTCACCTCGATTTGCGGCGATGGCTCGCCCGGCGCCAGGCTGGCCGGCGTGTTCGGGCTTTCGAAGGACGCATCCTTCAGGTACTGGGCCAGGAGCGCCATCTGCGGGCGCGTGTCCTGGGCGGCGGAAACGTCGGTCATGCAAGCTCCACGGGCCGAAAGGAAGTCAGGGACGAAAGAGGGCCCTGGCGAAAAAGGTCGGGCGCCTCGCTATCACAGACGGCGCCAGTGGCACAAGCCGAGGGCGCTGTTCAGCGCGGGGCAGCCGGGTTCGACCAGGGACTGCCCGGCCGGCCAGAACCCGGCGGCGGCGTTACATCGGTGTAGTCGCCATCGATGACTGTGCCACCACTGGGCGCACGCGGCGCCGGCCCCGGAAAGGGACCGCCCGCCATCCGCAGCGGAATACAGCGCGCCACCCAGACCTGAAAGGCCGGCACGAGCAGCAGCAGGGCCAGGATGTCGGTCAGGAAGCCGGGAATGATCAGCAGGAGACCGGCGACGACGGAAAAGGCACCGGCGAGCAGCGCGTTTTCCGGCGACTTGCCGGCGGCGGCATCGGCGCGCGCCTGCCACAGCACGGCGAGACCGGAGGCACGGATCAGCAGCATGCCCGCCAGCCCGGTCAGGATGAGGACCAGCAGGGTCGGCCACAGCCCGATCTGGGTACCAACCGCGATCAGGACCGCGATTTCGGCAAGCGGCAGGCCGATCAGAATGGCGAGAAGAAGGGGCATGGTGGTTGTGCTATCCCGGTAACGACCTTAGCTATATAGGGCAGGCGGTGGCCGGTTCCACCGTTGGACTCGCTGGGAATGACGCACTAGTGTGCGTTTTACCTTCCAAATCAAAGGAATAGCACCGCCCCGCCGTGCGGTGCCCAGAGGACACGATGGGCGAAGGGTTTCAGTTTATCGAGATTGTCCTGTTCGCCATGGTCGCGGTCTTTCTGATCCTGCGACTGCGCAGTGTGCTCGGCCGCCGCACCGGCACCGAACGGCCGCCACAGCGTCCACCCTATGCCGAGCCGCGCGAGCGGACCGACGACAAGGTTGTCCCGCTGCCCGACCGCAAGGGGTCCACGCCCGGCCCCGATGTCAGCTACAGCAAGGATCCGGCGGTGAATGCCGGCCTCAAGTCCATCATCGGCGCCGACCGCACCTTCGACACCGAGGGCTTCGTCGGCGGCGCCCGCACCGCCTATGACATGGTGCTCGCCTCCTTCGCCACCGGCGACACCGAAACACTGCGCGCGCTGCTCGATGACGACGTCTATGACCGCTTCCGCCGCGCCATCGCCGACCGCGAGACGCGGGGCGAGACACTGGAAACCACACTTGTAGCGCTGCGCTCCGCCGAGATCATCGAAGCGCGCCTCAACGCTCGCACCGCCGAACTCACCGTCAAATTCGTCAGCGAGCTTGTTTCGGTCACGCGCGACAAATCCGGCGCGGTCATTTCAGGCGATCCGCACGGCGCCAAGACGGTTACCGACTATTGGACCTTTGCGCGCGACACAAGGTCGTCGGATCCCAACTGGAAACTTGTCGCGACCCGTAGCGAATCTTGATTACCGGTCGTCTTGCCGGACTGCTGTTTGTCTTTGCAGTCCTCGCCCTCGGCATCGCCGCTTTCTGGATTTTCCAGCCCGAGCCTCCTGAAGACCGGCAGAAACTGCAGCCCGTCACCTTCGCCTCGCTCGACGGTTGGGACAGCGACGCGATGGACCAAGCGCTCAGCGCCTTCCAGGTGTCCTGCCGCCGCGTCCTCACTTTCCCGGCCGAACGTTCCATGGGCGGCAGCGGCATGGCCGGCACCGCCGCCGACTGGAAGCCGGCTTGCGAAGCTGCCGTGGCGCTGCCGCCGACCGATGTGGAAGGGGCACGCCGCTTCTTCCAGACCTGGTTCCGACCCGCGCGGGTGCAGAACAACGGCGACGATATCGGGCTCTTTACCGGCTACTACGAACCGGTGCTCAACGGCAGCCTGACACGCGAAGGCGCCTTCACCACGCCGCTCTATGCCGTGCCGCCGCATCACATCAGCGTCGATCTCGGCGAATTCCGCACGGAGTGGAAGGGCCAGCGCATAGTCGGCCGCGTCGAAGGCAACCGGTTTCGTCCCGCCGAATCGCGCAAGGAGATCGATGCCGGCGCGCTCACCGGCAAGGCGACGCCGCTGGTCTGGGTGGACGATCCGGTCGATGCCTTCTTCCTGCACATCCAGGGGTCGGGACTTGTCACCTTTCCCGACGGCTCGACGCGCCGCGTCGGCTTTGCGGCCACTAACGGCCAGCGCTACTACGCCGTCGGCAAGACGCTGATCGACAAGGGCGAGGTGCCATCCGACCAGATGTCGATGCAGGCCATCCGTGCCTGGATGGAGAAGAACCAAGGCCAGGCCCAGAGCCTGATGGAAGAAAACCCCTCGTATGTCTTCTTCCGCTTCCTCGAAGGCACCGCACCGGTCGGTTCGACAGGCGTTGGCCTCACGCCCGGCCGTTCGCTCGCCATAGACCCGAAGTGGATCGCCTATGGCATCCCGCTCTGGCTCGACCTCAATGTGAATCCGAAGGACGCGGCCAGCCGCCGCCCGACACAGTTGCGCCGCCTGGTCGTGGCGCAGGACACCGGCGGCGCCATCCGCGGCATTGTGCGCGGCGACGTGTATTGGGGCACGGGCGACGACGCGGCGAGTCTGGCCGGCGCGATGAAGGAATATGGCCGCTACTACGCGCTGCTGCCGCGCGATCTACTCGCGCGCCAGGCCAAGGAAAGCGGGAACTGACATGGCGCGCGCGCGCCGGTCGGGGGCCGGTGTCCGCGTTCTGGCGGCGGACGAGCAGGCGCTGTGGGACGCGGTGACGCGCGACATGCGCCGCCTCCATGGCCAGCGGAAGGCAACCCCAATCACCGTGATGGAAACCGCGGCTGCAAACCTGGCGGCCGCAACGCCGGCCAAGCCGCTGCCACGCACTACTGCCGTGCTGCTGCCCGCGATCACGATGCCCCCTGTCGAGCCCCTGTCCATCGACCGCCGCAGCGCGCAGAAGCTGCGGCGCGGCAAACTCGCCATCGAAGGCCGACTTGACCTGCATGGCATGACGCAGGACGAAGCCTATCAGGCGCTTTCCGGGTTCGTGACCTCCAGTGTGCGGCGTGGTCACAAATATCTGCTGATCATCACCGGCAAGGGATCGTTCCGTGCGCTACGCGACGGGCGAATGTTCGAAACGCCCACCGGCGTGCTGCGCGACCAGCTGCCGAAGTGGCTGGCGGCACCGGGCCTGCGCCGCCACATCCAGGCGATCCAGCCCGCGGCCCGCTACCATGGCGGCGACGGCGCCTTCTACGTGCTGTTGCGACGGGCGCGAAAGGCGGTCGAATGACACCCTTCGGCGAAAAGATGCGCGCGTTGCGACACGAGCGTGGCCTGACGCTGAAGGAAATGGCCGCGGCCCTGCAACTCTCGCCGGCTTATCTTTCGGCGCTGGAACACGGCAAGCGCGGCAAACCGACGGCGCTTCTGTTGCATCAGATCTGCAGCTATTTCCAGATCATCTGGGACGAGGCGGAAGAGCTGAAGGAGCTGGCGGGCGTTTCTCACCCCCGTGTTGTCGTCGATACAGCGGGACTCAGCGCGCGGGCCACCCTGCTCGCCAACAAGCTCGCAGCCAAGATCGGCACCCTGCCGGAGGAGACGGTCGATCGCCTCCTCAAGGAACTGGAAAAACCCTGACCGCTACAGGATGAACTTCGACAGGTCGGCGTTCTTGGCGAGGTCGGCTACTTGCGCGCGAACATAAGCGCGGTCCACCAAGACGGTCGTGTTGGGCCGGTCGGTGGCGGCGAAGCTCACCTCGTCCAGCAACCGTTCCATCACCGTGTGCAGCCGCCGCGCGCCGATGTTCTCCACCGTCGCGTTCACTTCGGCGGCCAGGTTGGCGACCTCGTCGATGCCGTCGGCGGTGAAATCGAGCGTCACGCCCTCAGTGCCCAGCAGCGCGACATATTGCTTGATCAGGCTGGCTTCCGGCTCGGTTAGGATGCGGCGGAAATCGTCGCGCGAGAGCGGCTTCAGCTCGACGCGAATTGGCAAGCGGCCCTGCAATTCGGGCAGCAGATCGGACGGTTTCGCAATGTGGAATGCGCCCGAGGCGACAAACAGGATGTAGTCGGTGCGCACCGTGCCATGCTTGGTGTTCACCTGTGTGCCTTCGATTAATGGCAGCAGGTCGCGCTGCACGCCTTCGCGGCTTACATCGGCGCCCATGCGTTCGCTGCGCGCACAGATCTTGTCAATCTCGTCGATGAAGACGATGCCGTGCTGCTCCACCCGCTCGATCGCTTCCTTGATCAGCTTGTCCTGATCCAGAAGCTTGTCGCTCTCTTCTGCAATCAGCACTTCATAGGATTCGAGCACGGTCATGCGGCGCGCCTTGGTGCGCTGGCCGAAGGCCTTGCCCAGCATGTCGTTCAGGTTGATCATGCCCATCTGGGCACCCGGCATGCCGGGAATGTCGAAGGTGGGCATCCCGCCCGCCGCCGACTCGGCAACCTGGATTTCCACTTCCTTCTGGTCGAGCTCGCCGCTGCGCAGGCGCTGGCGAAAGGCGTTGCGCGTCGACTCGCTGGAATTTGCGCCAACGAGGGCGTCAAGTACCCGCTCTTCCGCCAGAAGCTGGGCGCGTGCCTTTACCTCTTCGCGGCGCTGCTCGCGCACCATGGTGATGCCGATCTCGAGCAAGTCACGGATGATCTGCTCCACATCGCGGCCGACATAGCCGACCTCGGTGAACTTCGTCGCCTCGACCTTGAGGAAGGGTGCGTTGGCGAGACGGGCGAGACGGCGCGAGATTTCGGTCTTGCCCACGCCGGTCGGTCCGATCATCAGGATGTTCTTCGGCAGCACCTCGTCGCGCAGTGCCTGCGGCAGCTGCTGGCGGCGCCAGCGGTTGCGCAGGGCAACGGCGACGGCGCGCTTTGCCTCGGTCTGGCCGACGATGTAGCGGTCGAGCTCGGAGACGATCTCGCGCGGGGTGAACGCGGTGGAACTCATCAGCTTACAGGCTTTCCAGCGTAACGTTGTCGTTGGTGTAAATGCAGATATCGGCGGCGATTTTCATCGCCTTGCGGGCGATGGCCTCAGCATCCATGTCCGGGCGGTCGATCAGCGCCCGGGCGGCGGCCAGGGCATAGGCACCGCCGGAGCCGATGCCGATCACGCCATCATCAGGCGACAGCACGTCGCCGCTGCCGGTCAGCACCAGACTGATGTCGGCATTGGCCACCGCCATCAGCGCCTCAAGCTTGCGCAGGTAACGGTCGGTGCGCCAGTCCTTGGCCAGCTCCACGCAGGCGCGCTCGAGCGAGCCACCATGCTTCTCGAGCTTGCCTTCCAGCCGCTCGAACAGAGTGAAGGCGTCGGCGGTTGCGCCGGCGAAGCCCGCCAGAACCTGGCCATCGCCCAGCCGGCGTACCTTGCGGGCGGTCGCCTTCATCACCGTGTTGCCCATTGAAACCTGGCCGTCACCGGCGATCACGACCTTGCCGTCCTTGCGAACGGACAGGATGGTGGTGCCGTGCCAGGCGAGCGAATCGCGGTCCTGCATGGATATCCTTTTTGGGGAATCCGGGCCTTCGGCCGGGAGGGGGCCCTGCGCGGCCCGGGGAACCCACGATGTAAGCCCTTGTTCCGATGGGTCAAGGGAGGCTTTTGGGCGCCGCAGGGGCGGCCATTGGCCTTTGCGGTCCAAAGTTGCTATAGGAGCGCCTTGATTCGCCGCCCAGCCTGAGGGAATCCGCCATGCGCACGGCCACCGTCCAGCGCAAGACCAAGGAAACCGAGGTTTCGGTCACCATCAACCTGGATGGGACCGGCGTCTACGACGTCTCGACCGGGATTGGTTTCCTCGACCACATGCTGGAACAGCTGTCGCGCCATTCCCTTATCGACCTGACGGTGCGGGCGAAGGGCGACCTCCACATCGACTTCCATCACACCAACGAAGACGTCGGCATCGTTATCGGCGAGGCGCTGACCAAGGCGCTGGGCGACCGGCGTGGCATCCTGCGATATGGCGCGGCCTCGATCCCGATGGACGAGACGATGACGCGTGTCTCGCTCGACTGCTCCAACCGCCCTTACCTTGTCTGGCGCGTGAAATTCCCGCAGGGCAAGCTTGGCGACATGGACACGGAGCTCTTCAAGGAGTTCTTCCAGGCCGTGGCGCAGGCAGGCGGCCTGACGCTGCATGTCGAAAATGCCTATGGCGACAACAGCCACCACATCGCCGAATCCTGCTTCAAGGGGCTGGCGCAGGCGCTGCGCCAGGCGGTGGCGATCGACCCGCGGCAAAGCCAGGCCGTCCCGTCCACCAAAGGCGTGCTCGGCGGCACGCTCTAGACCATGCGGCTCTACACGGTGCACCAGAACCCGGATCCGCTGTCCGGGAACGACCTTGTGTTCCTGAAGGAAGGCTTCTGCTGGCCCGCGCTCTTCTTTCCCCTGCTCTGGCCGCTGTGGCATCGGCTCTGGCTCGTCACGCTGCTCGTGCTGGTCGCCAGTGGCGTGATCGACGCCGTGACGATGGAACTCGATTGGCCCGAAACGATGGTCGGCGTGCTGACGCTCGCCCTCGTCGTGCTCTACGCGGCCGAAGCCAACGATCTGCGGCGCTGGACGCTGCGTCGTGGCGGTTGGCGCGAACTGGGCGTGGCCTCCGGCCGCACGCTCGCCGATGCCGAGCAGCGCTTCTTCACCATCCACGCGGTGACGCCGACAGGCGCTGTGGTGCCGCGCGGAGCTGTCGCGTGAGCGTTGCCATCATCGACTATGGCTCGGGCAACCTGCGCTCGGCGGCCAAGGCCTTCGAGCGCGCGCTGCGCGAAAGCGGCAGCAGTGAAAGTGTCGCCGTGACGGACGACGCGAAGATCGTGGCCGCCGCCGATCGGATCGTGCTGCCCGGCGTCGGTGCCTTTGCCGACTGTCGCCGCGGACTTTACGCTGTGCCAGGCATGGTCGATGCACTGACCGAAGCGGTGCTGGTGCGTGGCCGGCCGTTCCTCGGCATCTGCGTCGGCATGCAGTTGATGGCGACACGCGGGCTGGAACATGGTTCGCATGACGGCTTCGGCTGGATCCCCGGCGAGGTGCGCCCGATCGAGCCCGGCCCCGGCCGTCCTGTACCGCACATGGGCTGGAACGACCTGCAGCTGCGCGTGCCGTCGCACGCGGCGCTCACTGGCATTGCGCCCGGCGCCCATGCCTATTTCGTCCATTCCTATGCGATCGTCTGCGACAACCCGGATCATGTGCTGGCGACGGTCGACTATGGCGGAGCGATCACCGCGCTGGTCGGCCGCAACAACATGATCGGCACCCAGTTTCACCCGGAGAAAAGCCAGGCCACCGGCCTGCGTCTGATCGCGAACTTTCTGTCCTGGAGGCCGTGACATGCCCGTGACCCAGGTGCAGTGGCTCACCCAGCTCAACGCCGTCGATCTTGAATCGATCTGCGACGCGACCGCGGAAGCGATCCAGAACGGCATCGGCTTCGACTGGATCCACCAGCCCCCGCGCGCCCGCCTGGAAGCCTATTGGCGCGGCGTCATGCTGGTGCCGGACCGCATGCTGGTGGTCGGCCGCTTCGATGGCGTCATCGCCGGCACCGGCCAGCTGGTGAAGCCCTCGGCCAACAACGAAGCTGGCGCCTTCAACACCATCCTGTCGACCTTCTTCGTGGCGCCCTGGGCGCGGGGCCATGGCCTTGCCCGTGCCATGCTGCGCGACATCTCCCGGCGTGCGCGCGAAGAGGGCTTCCTGCAGATTTCGCTCGACGTGCGCGAAACCCAGACGGCCGCAATCCAGCTCTACGAAGGTGCGGGTTTCAAGCGTTGGGGCATCAAGGACCGCTATGCCAAGGTCGGCACGAAATATATTCGCGGCTACTTCTATGCCAAGGACCTGACCGAGCCGTGATCCTCTATCCCGCGATCGACCTGAAGGATGGCGCCTGCGTGCGCCTCAAGCTCGGCGACATGCAGCAAGCGACGGTGTTCAACACCGATCCCGGCGCGCAGGCCCGCCAGTTCGAATCGCTTGGCTTCACGCACTTGCACGTCGTCGACCTCAACGGCTCCTTCGCCGGCAAGCCGGTGAATGCCGCGGCCGTCGACGCGATCCTGACAGCGACGAAGAGTCCGGTGCAGCTGGGCGGCGGCATCCGCAGCATGGCAACGATTCGCGACTGGCTGTCACGCGGTGTCTCGCGCGTCATTCTTGGCACCGCGGCGCTGCGCGACCCCGATCTCGTGCGCCAGGCCTGCAAGGAATTTCCCGGCAAGGTGGCCGTCGGCATCGACGCGCGCGGCGGTTTCGTCGCCGTCGAGGGTTGGTCGCAGACCAGCAGCATGAAGGCCATCGATCTTGCGAAGTCCTTCGAGGACGCCGGCGTGGCCGCGCTCATTCACACCGACATTGATCGCGACGGCATCCTGCAGGGGGTCAATGTCGAGGCAACACTGGCACTCGCCCGTGCGGTGTCCATTCCCGTGATCGCCTCGGGCGGCGTCGCCACGGTCGACGACGTGCGGGCGCTGGCGCGGCATGAGAGGGACGGCATTAGCGGCGCCATCATCGGCCGTGCCCTCTATGACGGCGGTCTCGACGCCAGGGCCGCGCTTGCGGCGGCGGCCTGAACCATGCTGAAGGCCCGCATCATTCCCTGTCTCGACGTCAAGGACGGCCGCGTAGTCAAGGGCGTGCAGTTCGTCGACCTGCGCGATGCCGGCGACCCGGTCGAACAGGCGCGCGTCTATGACGCGCAGGGCGCCGATGAGCTATGCTTCCTCGACATCACGGCAAGCCATGAAAACCGCGACACCATTTTCGATGTCGTGTGCCGCACCGCCGAACAATGCTTCATGCCTCTGACGGTCGGCGGCGGCGTGCGGACGGTGGACGACATCCGCAAACTGCTGCTGGCAGGCGCCGACAAGGTGTCGATCAATTCCGCCGCCGTCGCCAATCCCGAATTCGTCCGGGAGGCCGCCAACAAGTTCGGCAGCCAATGCATCGTCGTCGCCATTGACAGCCGGCGCGCGCAGGGACGGTGCGAGGTGTTTACACATGGCGGCCGCAAGGAAACCGGCATCGATGCCATCGACTGGGCCGCGCGGATGGCGGACTACGGCGCGGGCGAAATCCTGCTCACCTCGATGGATCAGGACGGCACGAAGAAGGGTTTCGACATCGAATTGACCCGCGCGGTGGCCGATGCGGTTTCTGTGCCAGTCATAGCGTCCGGCGGTGTCGGCAACCTCGACCATCTCGTCGCCGGCGTGCGCGACGGCCACGCGACGGCAGTGCTGGCCGCGTCCATCTTCCATTTCGGCGAATACACCATCGCCCAGGCCAAGGCGCACCTGAAGTCGCATGGCGTGGCAATTCGGGACTGAGAGACGTTCGGGGGGACCTGTCATGCAACTTGAAGCGCGCTACTTCCGGGCCGCGGTGATCTACGCCCTGCTTGGCCTTCTGCTCGGAATCCACATGGCGAGTTCGCAAGACCACACGCAGATGCCCACGCATGCGCATCTCCTGCTGCTGGGCTGGGTGTCGCTCTTTCTGGCGGGCGGCTTCTTCCGGCTGTACCCAACTGTGCAGGGCAAACTTGCTGCCGCACATTGGTGGATCGCCAATATCGGGATACTGGTCATGGTGCCGGGTGTCGGCCTGATCATGGCGGGCATCGAGGGGCCCGGCGTTCCGCTCGCCAGTGGCGGCGCGCTGATCGTCCTGTTCGGCATGGCCATCTTCGCTTGGCTTGTGTTCCGCGCGACAAAGCGCGCGTAACGCCATGACCACCCCGGCCGCGACGGACCCGTCTGGCGCAGCGGCCATCACGGGCATTGTCGCCGCGCTGGCCACGGTCACCATGTGGGGCGCCTGGGTGGTGGCGACACGCTTTGGCGTGGCCGGCACGCTGATGCCGGTCGAGGTGGCGCTGCTGCGTGTCGGCCCGCCGGGTATCGTCCTGCTGCCGCTCTTCCTGCGCCTGTGGCCCGAGGTGCGCCGTATCGGCTGGGGCCGCACACTGGTCATCATGGTCGGCGCCGGCGCGCCCTTCCTGCTCGTGGTCGGTACCGGGATGCGTTTCGCGCCGGCTGCCGACGCAGGCGCCTTGCTGCCCGGCACGATGCCGCTCTGGGTTTCGCTCTTTGCCGCCGCCTTCTTCGCCGAACGCTTCACGCCGTCACGGCTCGCCGGTCTTGGCCTCATCGTCCTCGGCGGCGTCTGCGTCGGCGGCTACAGCCTCGTGGCGGGCGAACCCGGCGAATGGCGCGGCCATCTTCTGTTCCTCACCGGCGCGGCCATGTGGGGTTGCTACACGCTTGCCCTGCGTTTTTCCGGCCTGGGCCCATGGCAGGCTGCGGCGCTGGTCAATTGCGGCTCGTTTCTCGTCCTGCTGCCGCTGGCACTGATCTTCGGCAACCTGCAGTTCAACGCCACCACCGGTGAGCTTGCCGGCCAGTTCGTGGCGCAGGGGCTGTTCTCCGGCCTGCTGGCGATGGCGAGTTATGGCTTCTCTGTACGGGCGCTTGGCGCGGCGCGCGCCTCGGCCTTCAGCGCCCTGACGCCGGTGATCGCCGCCCTGCTGGCGATTCCTCTGCTGGGCGAGATCCCCGATCTGCTGACCTGGTTTGGCATCGCCGCCGTGGTCAGCGGCGTAGCGCTGGCGAGCGGCCTTGCCCGCATGCTGCGTCCCGCACCATGACAGCGCGGCGCAAATCTGTTACGGGATTTGCATGCCCGCACGAAAGCCTGCGAAACCCACGACGAAAGCCAAACCGACGGCCGTGAGCGCGCCGAAGACGAAGCCGAGCGATCCGGCCGTCATCGAGCGCCTCTACGCGGTGATCCGCGGCCGCCGCGGCGCCGACCCGGAAAAATCCTATGTGGCCCGACTCTACGCCAAGGGCCGCGTGAAGATCGCCCAGAAGGTGGGGGAGGAAGGCGTGGAAACGGCGCTGGCCGCCGTTGCGGGCAACCGCAAGGAGCTGGTGGGCGAAAGCGCCGACCTGCTGTTCATGCTGATGGTCCTGTGGTCGGAATGCGGTGTGAAGCCGGCCGATGTCTTCGCCGAACTCGCGCGGCGCGAGGGCCGCTCCGGCATCGACGAAAAGAAATCGCGCGCCGACGTGCGTGTTACCGCGCGCGGCACCAAACGCTGAGGTCCGTCATGGCCTATGATCGCAACAACATCTTTGCCAAGATCCTGCGCAAGGAAATCCCCAACAAGACGGTCTATGAGGACGATTTCGCCCTTGCCTTCCACGACATCCACCCGCAGGCGCCGGTGCATGTGCTGGTGATCCCCAAGGGCGATTTCATCTCGATGGACGACTTCTCGCAAAATGCGAAGCCGGCGGAAGTGCAGGGTTTCTTCGCCGCGGTCGGCAAGGTCGCGCGACTGGTCGGCGTCGACAAGACGGGGTACCGCCTGCTCGCCAACCATGGCGCCGACTCGCACCAGGAGGTGCCGCATTTCCATGTCCATATCGTCGGCGGCGGCGCGCTCGGTCCGCTGCTCGCCAAACGGGGTTGACACCATGCTGCGGCTGCACGGGACAAAGATTTCGCCCTACTACTCGCGGATCTGGCTGCAGGCGCAGCTCAAGGACCTGCCACTGGAACTGGTCGAGGCCGGCCCGGACGATCCGACTCCGGACGCGATGAAGGCGCGCAACCCGCTCGGCAAGATTCCCTTCCTCGAGCATGACAATCGGCTCTTCTTCGAATCGGAAGTGATCTGCGAATATCTCGAGGATTGCTTCCCTGAAAAGCCGCTGCGCCCCGCCAGCCCCGAGGACCGCGCCAAGGCACGCCTCATCACCCGCACGCTCGATCTCTATGTCATGCCGCCGCTGCACGCGCTGACGCCGCAGATCCGCGCGCCGCAGCGCGACGAGACGCTGATCAAGCTGCTCTTCACCCGCATCGGAGCCGGGCTTGACGTGCTGGCGACGTTCCTCGACCGCGGTCCCTACGCGATGGGCGCGGCGCCAAGCCTGCCGGACTGCGCGCTCGCCGCCGGCCTCTGGTATCTGCCCTGCATCAGCGCGCGCTTCCGGCCGGACGAGGACGTGCGCGAAGGCCATGGCGCGGCGACGGCCTATTGGCACCACATCCGATCGGCGCCGGTCTTCATGCCGACCCTGAACGAGATGACGACCGGCTACGTCGCCTTCCGGGCCGCGTTGGAAGCGCGCCTCGCCGCCGCGCGGCAGAACGCCTAGGCCGGAACCTTTTCGGCCACGGGGACCTTGGTCGCGTCGTCGAGGATGTAGACATCCAGTGGTTCGGCACGCCCGCGTACATCCACCGTCTTCTGCGTGATACCGCTGAAATCCGCACCGGCCCGCGTCACCACATCGCGGCTGACGATGAGCTGGGAGCGGTACTCCTTGTTCAGCGCCTCAAGCCGGCTCGCGGTGTTCACGGCATCGCCGATCGCGGTGATGGAGCGCACCTGGGCATAGCCCATATCGCCGACGATGACATGGCCAATGTGAATACCGATTCCCATGCGCAGAGGCTGTGGCAGATCGTTCTTCAGGTTGGCATTGATCTCGTTGAGGCCCTGCGCCATCTGGCGCGCGGCCACCAGCGCGTCGGCGGCGCCCTGGGCGGGATCGCTTTCCACCCCAAACAGCGCCATCACGCCGTCACCAATGAACTTGTCGAGCCGCCCGCCGGCGGCTTCGACCGCGCTGCCCATGGTGCGGAAATACTGGTTCAGCACGAAGACGACGTCATAGGGCAGCTTCGTTTCCGAGAACTCGGTGAAGGAGCGGATGTCGGCAAACAGGATGGCAATCTCGCGCTCGGCGCCCGAATGGAACGAGGCCTTGGCGAAAGCGTCCTTTGGCTGTGCATCGGCGGCAAGCAGCGGTGTCACGCTCAGGTCGTGCGTCGGGCGCACCTGGCAGGCGAGGCGAATGCCCTTGGCCGCGGTGCCGACGCGGAACAGCACGCGCTGCTCGTCGGCATTCGGCATCGGCAGATGCTCGGCGCCAATGCCCACCTTGACGCGGCAGGTGGAGCAACGGCCGCGTCCGCCGCACACCGAGGCATGCGGTACACCGGCCATGCGGCTTGCTTCCAGGATCGTGGTGCCGGCGGCAACCGTCACCTTGCGGCCGTCGGAATAGGTGAGCGTGACCTGCGTGCTGCGGTCGGTCCGGGCATGGCGGATCAGGCGTCCCGCGAAGACGAGCAGCAGAACCACCGCATAGCCGGAGAGCCAGCGGTACCAGAAACCGTAGAGATAGGCTTCGGCGGCGGCGGGATCGTCCGGGATGTTGACCAGACTCGCAAATTCGCCACCGAAGCCCTCTGCCTCGAACAGCGCCATGGTTTCGCGCCCGGCATTGGCGAAGCCTGCCAGCGCCAGAACCGGCAGCAGCAGGACGATGGGGTAGATCCAAGGCGCGACGGCGGGGAACCACGATTTCAGCCGCAGCCAGTAATACATGCCGAGCGATCCATGGGTCCACGCCAGCAGCAGCGTCACGACCATGGAGATGCCGAGCAGTGGATCGAACATCCAGTAGTTGGCAAGAACGTAGATGTAGAGATCGTTGAGGTCGAAGACGACGAAGGCCAGTCGCGTGCCGATGATGTGCAGCGACAGGGCCGGCGGAATCAACAGGCCGCAGATGATCTGCACCATCTCGCGTGGCGGCATGATGAGCGAGCGGCGGCGATAGAGCGACCACAGCACCAGCAGCACATGCGTGATCATGCTGAAATAGAGGATCGCCGTGCCGGGCGCGGTCCGCCACACGCCGAGGAAGACTTGCCGCCCCTGTTCCATCGCCTCGAGCGAGAGGAAACCCAGGGCGTGGTTCAGGAAATGCGTGGTGACATAAACGTAGAGCACGACGCCCGAAATCAGCCGCGCCCGCGTGACCCAGTTGACGCTGCCGCTCGCGGCAACGGCACGCGGATCAGCGACGGCAGTGGTCATGGTGTTTCTCTCGCGTCTAGAGGTGGCGCTTGATGAGTTCGGCGAGCGCGGTTTCGGGCCGGGCTCCGAAGTGACTGATCACTTCACCTGCGGCAATCGAGCCGATGCGCCCGCTGGTGGCATGGTCATAGCCCTGCGTGTAGCCGAACAGGAAACCGGCGGCATAGAGATCGCCGGCGCCGGTGGTGTCGACGACTTTGCCGAGCGGCGCGGCATTGACCATGTGCGTCTTGTCGCCGGCCACCACCATCGCGCCCTTGGCGCTGCGGGTCAGCACGGCGACCTCGCAGCGGTGGCGGATCAGGGGCACTGCGGCGTCGAAATCGTCGACTTCGAACAGCGACATGATCTCGGTCTCGTTGGCGAACAGGATATCCACCCCGCCATTGAGCAGATCGAGGAATTCGGCGCGATAGCGGCCGACACAGAAGGCGTCGGACAGGCTCAGGGCCACCTTGCGCTTTGCGTCATGGGCGATCTTGATGGCCTTGCGGAAGGCTTCCTTGGCCTGCGGCGGGTCCCACAGGTAGCCCTCGAGATAGGTAACCTTGGAATCGGCCACCACCTTGGCATCGATATCGCCGGGCCCCAGTTCGACACAGGCGCCGAGATAGGTGGTCATGGTGCGCTGGGCGTCCGGAGTCACGAAGATCAGGCAGCGCGCGGTGGAGGGTCCGTCGGCGAGGGCTGTCGTGTCAAACGCGACACCGGCGGCGGTCAGGTCGTGGCGAAAGACCTTGCCAAGCTCGTCGTTCTTCACCTTGCCGATATAAGCACCCCTGCCGCCCAGTGAGGCGATGCCGGCCATGGTGTTGGCGGCAGACCCGCCCGACATTTCCATGCCGGGGCCCATCTGGCTGTAGAGCGCATCGGCCTGGGCGTTGTCGATCAGGGTCATCGATCCGGGCGCCAGCTTGTGCCGGGTCAGGAAATCGGGCTGGGCCTGGCTCAGGACATCGACAATGGCGTTGCCGATGCCGACAACGTCGAAACGGGCTTGGGACATGACGGGTGACAGTCTCCTCTGCACCGGCGTCAGAGGATCCATAGGCGACGCCGGGCGCCCGCCAGTATAGATTGCCCGGGCTGGCCGGCCAGCCAACTATCTTGCCGCGGCGTGTCCGAAATCACGCCCAGCCCGATCCTGAAAGGGGACGCGCGACGCATGATGTTTTCCGCCTTCAGCCGGGCGCTGGGGCAGTTGCCCGACCCCGCCTTTCGCAGTGTCCTGCTGCGCTCGGTCCTGCTTGCGATCGTCGTTTTTGTCGGCGTGGCGCTGCTGGTTGGCTGGTGGCTGTCGGGCATCGATGGCCTGACCCTGTTCGGCGTCACCATCCTGTCGGGCGAATGGCTCGGTGGCCTGGGCGGTTTCGCAGCCTTTCTGCTGACCGCCTGGCTGTTTTTTCCGGCGGTGGCCAGCCTGGTACTGGGCTTCTTCCTGGAAGACGTGGTCGATGCGGTCGACCGCCGTCACTACCCCGGCGATCCGCCCGGCCGCAGCCAGCCCTTCTTCCGCGCCTTGTGGCTGGGTTTGCGTTTCGCCGTCGTGCTGATTGTCCTCAACCTGCTCGCGCTGCCGCTATACCTGTTTCCGGTCATCAACATCGTGGTCTACCTGTTGCTGAACGGCTACCTTCTCGGTCGTGAGTATTTCGAGCTGGTGGGTTTCCACCACATGGATCCGGCCAGCGTGACCCGGCTGCGCCGGCAGAATCGGGCGCCGGTATTCATTGCCGGTGTCATCACCGCCGGGTTCTTTGCCATTCCCTTCGTCAATCTGGTTGCTCCGCTGATCGCCACTGCCGCCATGACGCATATCTTCAAGGACCTGCGCCTGGCATGACCGTCGGGCGCCTCTCCCTTACAGCCGTCGTGCTGTTGCTGGCCGCCTGCGGCGCACCGAGCGACCGCGCCATGGTGGCTAGCGCGCTTGATCAGTCCGGTCACATGGCGGTAACGCCGCGCGCCGAAACGCCGATCCAGCCGCAACCGGCACCGCCGCCCCGGCCGCCGGTACAGGCGCAAGCACCCGCTACTGCTGCCACGCCGCCGCGCCCGGCCGCCCCGACACAGCCGCGCCCGCGAAGCCGGCTGTCCGAGCTTGCCGGCCTGCATGCCGATCTCGTCGCCGATCGCCTGGGCAAGCCGACGCTGGTGCAATCGGAAGCACCCGGCCAGGTCTGGCTCTACCGCCATTCCGCCTGCGCGCTGCACGTCTTCCTCTATGAGGAAACAGGCGGCTACAAGGTCCGCCATGTCGAGACGCGCACGCCCAACGCCCGGCCGCGGCTCGATGCCGAAGCCTGCTATCAGGCAGTGGCGGGCGACGTGCCCAACCGCACGCTCGCGCGCGACTAGGCCCCAGGACTTTTCTTCTTCAGCCGTGCCACCGGCTTGACCGGTGAGTCGCCGCCCAGCGTCGTCTTGCCCTTGAACAGGCACAGATCATTGACGACGCAGTCCGGGCATTTCGGCTTGCGCGCCACGCAGGTGTAGCGCCCGTGCAGGATCAGCCAGTGGTGGGCGTGCTGTTTCCACTTTTCCGGCGTCGCCTTCTCCAGCCCGAGCTCGACCGCGAGCGGCGTCTTGCCGGGCGCAATGCCCGTGCGATTGCCGACGCGGAAGATGTGGGTGTCCACGGCAATGGTCGGTTCACCGAAGGCGACGTTCATCACCACGTTGGCGGTCTTGCGGCCGACTCCAGGCAAGGTCTGCAGTGTGTCTCGGTCGCGCGGAATCTCACCGCCAAACTGTTCGACCAGGATGCGCGACAGGGCCGCGACATTCTTCGCCTTGGTGTTGAACAGGCCGATTGTCTTGATGAAATTGCGTATTTTTGCTTCGCCCAGCTTCATCATCTTTTCAGGCGTGTCGGCTGCGGCGAACAGCGCCGGCGTAGCCCGGTTGACACCTGCATCGGTCGCCTGCGCCGACAACACCACGGCGACCAGCAGGGTGAAGGGATTCTTGTAGACCAGCTCGGTTTCCGGTTCCGGGATGGAGCGCGACAGGCGGCGATAGAACTCGTCTGCATCGATCTTGGGGCGGCGGGCCATGGGGCGCGATTATCGCGATTGTCCCGGGAATAGAAAGCGGCCTTGTGCTGTACCGCACAGTTCTGCAACTGGCGTGGGACTCCGGTGAAAATCCCCCCCTATAATCCGCGGCCATGACGCTCCAGGCCACGATCGCGGACGCTGCCACCGAACCGCTGGTGTTCGACGCCGTGCTCTATCCGCACCGCTCGCTCTCGCCGCGCGGCTTCTGGATCCTGATGACCGGCGTGTCGCTGATCAGCTTCACCGCGGGGATCGCCTTCTTCCTGATCGGCGCCTGGCCGGTGCTGGGTTTCTTCGGGCTCGACGTGCTGCTCATCTTCGTCGCCTTCCGACTGAGCTATCGCGCCGCGCGCATGCTGGAGCGTGTGCGTCTGTCGGCCGACAGCCTGCAGATCGAGCGCGTCAGCCCCTATGGCCAGGTGCGGCGCTGGTCGTTCCAGCCCTATTGGGTGCGCGTCGCGCTGGAAGATCCACCGCAGCTCGACAGCGTCGTCACCATCGCCTCGCATGGCCGCAGCGTGGGGGTCGGCAGTTTCCTGGTGCCCGGCGAAAAGGCCGAATTCGCCTCGGCCCTGCGCGCCGCGCTGCATGGGTTGCGGGCCGCCGAACCGCCGGGGAGATCCCACGCCTAACTCGCCGCGCAAGAAGCGGGTGGCTGCGCGGGCGCGCCGGCGTGACACTGCCGCCATGAACACCATCGATCCCCACGTCTCCCGTGCCGCGCAGGACTACGACCGCGTCGTCGCTTGTGCCATTGCCGATCTCACCCAGGCCGAACCAGGTGACCACCTGCCGCTCGCTGACCTCGCGAAACGCGCCGGCCTGTCGCCATTTCACTTCCAGCGCATCTTCCGCCGCTGGGCCGGTGTCAGCCCGAAACGCTTCCAGCAATACCTCGCCCTCAACCGGGCGAAGGAAAGCCTGGCGCGCGACGGCAACGTGCTCGACGCCGCCTTCGATGCGGGCCTCTCCGGCCCCGGCCGGCTGCACGACCTGTTCATCGCGCTGGAGGCGATGAGCCCCGGCGAATATGCGGCCGCCGCCGATGGACTTGTCCTGCGTTATGGCTTCCACCCGACGCCCTTCGGCGACGGCCTGTTCATGGCGACGGAGCGCGGGTTGTGCGGCCTCGGATTCGTGACGGCGGGCGCGATGACGCGCGAACAAACGCTCGCCGATCTCGCGCGCAACTGGCCGCGGGCCACCTTGCGTATCGATGCCGGCGCCACAGCCCCTTATGTCGATCGCATCTTCGCGCCGCAATTTGACGCAACGCCGCTTCCGCTGCTGGTGAAGGGTACCAACCTGCAGGTGCGGGTTTGGGAGGCGCTGCTGCGTATCCCGCCGGGTGAAACCGCGACCTATGGGTCGATCGCCGCCGAGATCGGCCAGCCGCGCGCTGCGCGCGCTGTCGGCAACGCGGTGGGCCACAACGCCGTGTCCTGGCTCATCCCCTGCCACCGCGTCATTCGCGGAACCGGCATCATCGGCCACTACCGCTGGGGCACCGACCGCAAGCGCGCCATGCTGGCCTGGGAAGCAGCCCGGCTGTCGGGCGAGGCGGCAGAGTAGCAGCCGCCGCACTATCGCTTGCGCCGGCTCCGGCGCCGGGTCAGGCTCGATCCACAGCCAGACCGGACCCGCCCGTGACCATCCCGCCCATCGCCTTCGCCTATCTGCTCGCGCTCGCGCTAATGTGGGGCTCGTCCTATGCCTTCATCAAGCTGATGGTGGAGACGATCCCTCCGCTGATCGGCACGACGATGCGCATGGGGCTGGCCACACTGATCCTGGGCGTCGTGTTGGTTGTTATTGGCGGGCGGCTGCCTCGCGACCGGGCGACCGTGCTGAAGCTGTTCCTCATCGGCACCATCGGCAGCGCCGTGCCCTTCACGCTGATCGCCTTCGCCACGGAGCGAATTCCGGCGACTTCGGCCGCCATCCTGATGGGTTCGGCGCCCGCCATCACCATGCTGCTCGCGCATTTCACCACCCGCGACGACCGGCTGTCGGTGAACAAGCTGGCGGGCCTCCTCATCGGTTTTCTTGGCATCGCGGTGCTGTTCGGTCCGGCGGCGCTGTCCGGCATCGGCGACAGCCTGTGGGGCATGCTGGCGGTGATTGCCGGGGCCACGCTCTATGCCTGCACCAACGTGCTGGCGCGCACGCTGCGCGGCGTGACGCCGGTCGCAGCCGGGACCGCCGCCTTTGTTGGTGCGACGCTGGTGCTGGTGCCGGCGGCCTTCATTTTCGAAGACCCGGTCGGACTTGCGCGGGCCGGCAACATTTCCACCGCGTCCTGGGTGGCGCTCGCCTTTCTCACGATCTTCTCGTCGGCGCTGGCGAATGTGATCTTCTATCGCCTGGTGGCGCTGGCGGGCTCCACCTTCAGTTCCTTCAACAACTACCTGTCGCCACCCATCGGCGTGATTTGGGGCGTGGCACTGCTGGGCGAAACCGTCAGCTGGAACGCCGCCGCTGCCCTCGTGCTGATCCTGACGGGCATCGCCACGGCAAATTTCGGCTCCTTGCGCGCGATGCTGCGGCCGGCGCGCGTCAGTCCTTGAAGCCCAGCACGTCGTTCATGCCGTAAAGGCCGGCGGGCTTGCCCCGCGCCCACAGCGCGGCGCGCACGGCGCCGGACGAGAACAGGGAACGGTCCTGTGCCTTGTGGGTAAGCTCGATGCGTTCGGAGTCGCTCGCGAACATCACGGTGTGATCGCCGACCACGCTGCCGCCGCGCAGCGTCGCGAAGCCGATGTCGCCCGCCTTGCGCGCGCCGGTGATGCCGTCGCGGGCGCGGACTGCGACCTCGTCGAGCTTCACCTTGCGGCCCGCCGCAGCGGCGCGGCCGAGCGCGAGCGCGGTCCCGGATGGCGCATCCACCTTGTGCTTGTGGTGCATCTCCAGCACCTCGATGTCGAAGTCGGGGCCGAGCAGCGCGGCGACCTGCTTCGTCACCTGCAGCAGCACGTTGACGCCGACGCTCATGTTGGCGGCATAGACGATGGTGGCGGTCACGGCGGCCATGCGCAGTGCCTGTTCCTGCTCGGGCTTCAGGCCGGTGGTGCCGGCGATCAGGATCTTGCGCCGGCCGGCGGCCAGCGCCGCGTGCCTCACGGTCGCCTCCGGCGCGGTGAAGTCGATTACCGCGTCGCAGGCATCGAAGAGCGCCGCGGGGTCATAGAACACGCGCGCGCCCGTCGCTTTCAGGCCCACCAGCGCGGCGGCGTCCTGGCCGATGGCGGCATGGCCCGGCCGCTCCGTGCCGCCGCCGATGGCGCAGCCCGGCGTGGCGGCAATCTGCTTCAGGAGAGTCTGGCCCATGCGGCCGGCACAGCCGGCGACACCGATGCGGAGGTCCGCCATGTCAAAAATTTCTGACTCGAAAAGGGAACGGGAACAGGGGCAGATTTAACACAAGCGCCCTGCGCACTCACCCACAACCCGAATCAGGCAGTCCCCATGATCGATCTCTATACCGGCCGAACGCCCAACGGCATCAAGGTCTCCATCGCGCTCGAGGAGATGGGGCTGCCCTACACCGTCTATGCCCTCGACCTCATGGCCAACGAGCAGAAGCTGCCGGAATTCCTCGCCATCAACCCGAATGGGCGCATTCCGGCCATCGTCGACCGCGACGAAGGCAATTTCCCGGTCTTCGAATCTGGCGCCTGCCTGATCTATCTCGCTGAAAAGACCGGCAAGCTGTTGCCGGCGGACCGGAAGGGCCGCAGCCGGGTATTCCAGTGGATCATGTTCCAGATGGGCGGCATCGGCCCGATGCAGGGCCAGGCCGGCTGGTTCAAGCGCAATGCCCCCGACAACCAGGTCGGGATTGATCGTTATATGAACGAAACGAAGCGGCTATACGGCGTTCTCGATGCCCGGCTGGCCGAATCGCCGTTCCTGGCCGGCGCCGACTACTCCATTGCCGACATAGCCAATTACGGCTGGGTCTGGGCCAGCGATTTCTCGGGCATCGACCTCGCGCCCTTCCCGCATGTGAAGACGTGGAAGGACGGTATTGCCGCCCGGGCCGCCGTGCAAAAGGGTCAGGCGATCCCAACGGATGAGCAGAAAACCAAGAACAAGGCGCCCTTCGTCAAGAAGTAGGGCGTCCAGCTCTTTGATTCATAACCGATAATTTGGGTTCGTTCCGGCAAACCGCTTTTTGGAAGGCACCATGGCGAACACGGGAAAGGTCGCAGTCGTCACCGGCTCCAACCGCGGTATCGGGCGGGACGTCGTCCGTCAGCTGGCCGCCAAAGGCTATCGTATGGTCCTGACGGCCCGGGATGCCGCCGATGGCGAGAAAGCCGCCGCTGAACTGCGTAAAGCCGGGGGCGACATCCGGGCGCATGATCTCGACGTCCAAAGTGATGCGAGCTGCCGGGCGCTTGCGGCGTGGGTGAAGGCCGAATATGGCCAGGTCGATGTGCTGGTCAACAACGCCGGCGTGCTGCTGGAGCGTGTCTATGGCGCGGATGGCCGCCCGATTTCCGAAGACGATGGGCTCGACGTCGATATCGGCGTGGTGTCGCGCATCCTCGACACCAACACGCTGGGCGCGCTCCGCATGATCCAGGCCCTGGCGCCGGTGATGAGCAAAGGCAGCCGGATCATTAACCTGTCGTCCCGGATGGGACAGTTCGGCATGCTCGGTCCGAACATGGTCGGCTACCGCATGTCGAAGACGGCGCTGAACAGCCTGACGGCCTGCCTTGCGCCGGCGCTCGAAAAGAAGGGTATTGGCATCTTCGCCATGTGCCCGGGCTGGGTGCGCACGGACATGGGGTCGCCGGCTGCGGCGAAGAGCGTCGATCAAGGGGCCGACACGGCGGTCTGGCTGGCGTCGGAAGCCCCGAATCCGAAGAGCGGCGGCTTCTATACCGAACGCAAGGAAATCCCGTGGTAACTGGCCGCGCCCCTATCGGGCGGCATGCCGGATTGTGTAGACTTATCCCCATACGCCAACTCGTTCGCCAAAGGATCCATCGCGATGGCCTCCACTGACATCCCGGCATTCAAGTTCGACATTTCCGGCCTTGGCCGGCACGCCGTTATGGCCGAGCTGAACCATGAGGACACGTCGCGTCTCAACTACAGCATGGCCTTCATGCGCCACCTGCGCGAGCAGGTCGAGCCGAAGAACAAGACCGTGTTCGACTCCCGCGTCGAGCCCTCCTTCGAGAAGAAGAATGGCCGCAAGCCGAAGGACCGCCACGAAGTGCGCAAGGCGATGCTGGAAGACAACGCCTACCAGTGGTGGGCCTGCCTGCGCCGCCATCAGCAGGAACTCGGCAGCTCCAACAAGTGGCCGATCATCGAGCGCCAGGCGGCGGAACTGATCGCCAAGGCGAAGGTGAAGAATCCGAAATACGGCTCGCTGAAGCTCGACCCCACGGTGCAGACGCCGCGTTACCAGGCCGGCTTCGACATGCACTGGATGGCCGGCAGCTATCACGGCGAAGGCGGGTCTGACGATGTGCTGCCCGGCGCGATGTACGACCTTGGCGGCCTCTACATGGGGTCCGGCGGCAAGTTCGGTAAATGGAACGACGGCCCGGGCTACTCGGTCATCCATTGGCTGAAGACGCAGTATCCGGATTTCAAGCCGAAGAAGATTCTCGACGAAGGCTGCACCGTCGGCCAGTCGACCGGCCCCTATTGCTTCGGCTGGCCCGGCGTCGAGGTGCACGGCATCGACTACGCCGCGCCGATCCTGCGCTATGCCCATGCGCGCGCCCAGGCGCTGAAGCTGCCGATCCACTTCAAGCAGGCGCTGGCGGAAGACACCGGCTATGCCGACAACAGCTTTGACGTTGTCGTGTCGTCGATGTTCCTGCACGAGACCTCGCACAAGGCCGTGCATGCCATCGTCAAGGAAGCACATCGCATCCTGAAGCCCGGCGGCATCATGATCCATGTCGAACAGCCGCCCTTCAAGACGATGAAGACAGTGTGGCAGCAGTTCGTGATGGACTGGGACACGCACAACAACAACGAGCCCTTCTGGGGTCCGATGCATGACATGGATCTCGAAGACGTCGCGGTGAAGGGCGGCTTCAAGAAGCAGGACGTGCTGCAGACCTACGCGCCCTTCGTCACGCCGCTGGATGACGGCCGTGCCGTGCCGGCGGAAAGGGGCGAGTGGTTCTTCTTCACGGCGCGGAAGCGCTAAGGGTTCAGGGGCGCGCGCGGCATGCCGATTCAGGACATCCGCACCCAGCACGCTCACTGGTCGGGAATCGGCCGTCACGCGGTGATGGCCGAAACCAACCAGGAGGAAACCGCGCGCCTCAACCACATGATGGCGCTGTATCGCCATCTGCGGGAAAACGTCTATGCGGGCAACAAGCTCGCCTATGACAAGCGGGTCGAGCCCGACTTCGTGAAACGCCACGGCCGCAAGCCGAAGGACCGCCACGAAATCCGCGAGGCGATGCTCGCCGATCCTTTCTATCGCCTGTGGGCGCATCTGCGCCGCGACACGCAGGAAACGGTGTGGATGGCGCGCCAGCCGGTGGTCGAACGGCAGCGCACGGCGCTGGCGAAGAAGGCGCATGTGGCGAAGCCGAAATACGGCTCGCTGCACCTCGACCCGGACCTGAAGGCACCACGCTATCAAAGCGCCTTCGACATGCATTGGATGCCTGGCGGCTACCACGCCGACGAAGGCGCCGGTGACGTAGCGCAGGCGGCGATCTATGACCTTGGCAGCCTCTATGTTTCGACCGGCGGCAAGATGGGTCCGTGGAACGACGGTCCGGCGCAATCGGTCATTCGCTGGCTGAAAGACAAGTATCCCGCCTTCCAGCCGAAGAAACTTCTCGACGAAGGCTGCACGGTCGGCCACTCCACCGTTGCCTATTGCGGTGCCTGGCCTGGCGTCGAAGTGCACGGCCTCGATTTCTCGGCACCGGTCGTCCGCTATGCGCACGCGCGCGCCGAATCGCTGGGTCGCCCGGTGCACTATCATCAGGCGCTCGCGGAAGACACGAAATTCCCGGACGCGAGCTTCGATCTCGTCCTCTCGTCGATGTTCCTGCACGAGACGTCCCGCAAGGCGGTCTATGCGATCGCCGCGGAAGCACGGCGCATCCTGAAGCCTGGCGGCCTGATGCTGCATGTCGAGCAGCCGCAGTTCCACCAGCTGCCGACGCCCTGGTCGCAGTTCGAGAACGACTGGGACACCCACAACAACAACGAGCCCTTCTGGGGCCCGATGCACGACATGGATCTGGAAGACGTGGCCATGAAAGCCGGCTTCCGGAAACAGGACATCTTCCAGGAAAACGCCCCTTTCATCATGCCCCGGCCGGACGGTCGGCTGGAGGTTGCCAAGGGTGGCTACTGGTTCTTCTTCGGCGCCTGGAAACGCTAGGCGCGCGATACACGAGGGGGATTCCAGCCCCCATATAGACAGGGATCAAGGAGAGCACGCATGGCACAGGCCCAGAACGAAAACCTCGGCTTCAGCGACAGCGCCGGCAACCGGCCGAAGGAAGCGACGTGGCGCGGCCGCGGCACCCACGCGGCGAGCGCCGACACCAACCATGACGAAGCCTCGCGCATGGACTTCGTGATGACGCTGTTCCGCCACATCGGCCGCAATGTCGCTCCTGGCCACCAGACGGTGTTCGACAAGAAGGTGGAGCCCGACTTCGTGAAGAAGGCCGGGCGCAAGCCGAAGGACCGCCACGAAGTGCGCAAGGCGATGCTCGAGAATCCATACTTCCAGTACTGGAGCCACCTGCGTCTCTACAGCCAGGAAGCGTCCTATTACGAGCGCAGCCAGATCGTTGACCGCCAGCTCGATGCGCTGATCGACAAGGCGAAGAAGGTTCCGGCCGGCAGGAAGGGCAAGAACGACAAGGGCTCGCTGACACTGAACCCCGCTCTCGTCATTCCGCCCTATCAGGCGCATTTCGACATGCATTGGATGCCGGGCAGCTACTTCACCGAGTTCACCAAGGACGACGTCGCCGGCGGCGCGATGTATGACACCGGCGGGCTCTACATCACCTCGTCCGGTCACCTCGGCGCCTACAACGATGGCGCCGGCTATGCCATCGCGCGCTACATCCAGTCGAAGTTCCCGACCTTCAAGCCGAAGCGCATTCTCGACGAAGGCTGCACCACCGGCTCGAACACGGTGCCGCTGAAGGACGCATGGCCGCAGGCGGAGGTGCACGCCATCGACATCGGTGCGCCGGTGCTGCGAACCGCGCATGCGCGGTCGGAAGCGCTCGGCCTCGCCGTCCACTATTCGCAGCAGGATGCCGAGCACACCAATTTCAAGACGGGCAGCTTCGACCTCATCAGCTCGTCGATGTTCCTGCATGAGACGGCGCGCAAGGCCGTCCACAACATCGTCAAGGAATGCTACCGGCTGCTGAGCCCCGGCGGCATCATGGTGCATGTCGAGCAGCCGCCGTTCTCCTGGGCGAAGTCGCCCTTCGACCAGATGACGCGCGACTGGGACACGCACAACAACAACGAGCCATTCTGGGGCGCCATGCATGACATGGACCTCGAGAAGGTCGCGCTCGAAGCGGGCTTCAAGAAGGAAAACATCACGCTCGAGATGGTGCCGCTGGTGACTCCGACCGAGAGCGACAAATACGCGCTCGGCAAGGGTGCCTGGTTCGTCTTCGTGGCGCGCAAGTAACCGACACACTGGAAGGAACAAGAACGATGGCCAACAGTCTCGGCGTTGCCACCTGGTCCAGCTTCGGCCGTCATGGTCTGTCGCCACAGACAGATCATGACGAGGCGAGCCGGATGGAATTCACCATCAACCTGTTCCGCCACTTGAACTGGCAGCAGCCGGCGCACAAGGAGATCTACGACAAGAAGGTCGAGCCCGGCTTCAAGCGCGAGAACAAGCGCGCGCCAAAGAACCGGCACGAAGTGCGCGACGCCATGCTGAAGGACTCCACCTTCCAGGTCTGGTCGCACCTGCGCGTCTATGCCCAGGAAAACCTTTTCGAGAATGCGCGCTTGTCCGTTGACCGCCAGCTCGACACGCTGATCGGAAAGGCGAAGGAGAAGAAGAAGGGCAAGACCAAGGGCTCGCTCAAGCTCGACCCGACATTCGAGGTGCCGCGCTACCAGAAGCATCTCGACATGCACTGGATGCCGGGCAGCTACTTCACCGAGTTCGTCGAGAAGGACGACGTCGCCGTCGGTGCCATCTATGACTTTGGCGGCATCTATGTTCTGACCAACGGCATGCTCGGCCAGTACAACGACGGTGCCGGCCATGCGGTGGTGCGCTATCTGCGCGAAAAGTTCCCCGGCTGGACGCCGAAATCTGTGCTCGACCTCGGCTGCACCGTCGGCCACAACACCTTGCCGTTCAAGCGCGCCTGGCCGAAGGCTGACGTGCACGCCATCGACATCGGCGCGCCGACCCTGCGCTATGCGCATGCCCGCGCCGAAGACATGGGCTATGCGATCCATTTCTCGCAGCAGAATGCCGAGGCGACGAACTTCAAGGACAACAGCTTCGACCTCGTCGTCTCGACCATGTTCCTGCACGAGACGTCGCATTCGGCCGTCTACAACATCGTCAAGGAAAACCGCCGCATCCTGAAACCCGGCGGGCTCATGATTCATGTCGAACAGCCGCCATTCTCCTGGGCACAGTCGCCTTTCGACGCTTTCACGCGGGACTGGGACACGCACAACAACCAGGAGCCGTTCTGGGGCCGCATGCACGACATGGATCCCGAACAGGTGGCGCTGAAGGCGGGATTCAAGAAGCAGAACATCTTCCAGGAAATGGCGCCGCTGGTGACGCCGATCCCGGGCGACGACTACAACCTCGCGCCCTTCGGTGCTTGGTTCGTCTTCGGTGCGCGCAAGTAGGCGTGTTGCCGCAGCTTCCGGCTGCAAGGCCCCGTCCGCAAGGACGGGGCCTTTGCATTTCAGGGCCAGCACCGTGCTAATCTACGCGCCTGCTACCAGGGGGCAGATCGCGCGCAAGGTTCTGGATTTGCACCCTTTTTGGAATCCGCGCGACCAGACTTCAGAACAAGGCCGGCGCTGTGAACGGCCCGAGGGAGACGACAATGACCACTTATTCGCGAAAACACCGCTTCGGTATGGCGGCAACCGGTACGGTGGCGGCGCTTGCCGCGCTCGCCCTTGCGTTGCCGGCCCTTGCCGCCAACCCGCCCGACACGCTGCGTGTCGGCACCAACTCCAAGTCGCCGGCGCGCGGCAATCCGTTCGCCGCCGGTTTCAGCGTGCCCAACGCCTATTTCTGGGTGCCGATCTTCGACTCGCTGACCCGGGTGAATAACAAGGGCCAGACGCTACCCATGCTGGCGGAAAGCTGGAGTGTCGGCGACGACAAGCTGACCTGGACCTTCGTGGTCAAGAAGAACGTTGTCTATTCCAACGGCGAACCGTTCAATGCGGCGGCCGTGGCGGCAACCTTCGACTACCTGCTGAAGGACGACAAGGGCAAGACCACCAACGCGGCGAGCGTGCTGCGCGGCGTCAAGGAAGTGACGGCCAGCGGCGACGACAAGGTCATCGTCAAGACCGAGAAGCCCGACCCGCTGCTCGCCGGTACGCTGGCGACGATCAGCATCGTCGGCCCCAAGGCCTGGCGCGAGATGGGCGTGGAAGCCTTCACCCAGATGCCGGTTGGCACCGGGCCGTGGAAGGTCGAGAAATGGACCGACACGGAAACCTCGCTGGTCCTGAATCCGACGTCCTATCGGCCGGGCAAGATTCCGAAGATGACCATCACGGAAATCCCGGACGTGGTGGCACGCGGACAGGCGGTTCTGTCGGAACAGATCGACATCGCGACCAACCTCGGTCCCGATGACGTGACGCGTATTCGCGCCGCCGGCCATCAGGCCGACATCGCGACGTCGCCCAACATCCAGTCGATCGCGCTGTTCACCGAAGACTTCTCGCCCAACAAGAAGTGGGGCGACAAGGGCACGCCCTTCAGGGACAAACGCGTACGCCAGGCAATGAACTACGCCATCGACCGCGACTCGATCATCAAGAATCTGGTCAACGGCATCACCAAGCCGGCAAGCCAGCCGGCCAACCCGGCGACCTTCGGCTACAACCCGGATGTGAAGCCCTATCCCTACGATCCGGCAAAGGCCAAGGCGTTGCTGACCGAAGCAGGCTATCCGAACGGCTTCAAGTTCGTGTCGGAAGTGCTGCAGGGCTTCTCGCCCAACGACAAGGAAATCTGGACCCAGGTGTCAGAGTCGGTGGGCAAGCTCGGCGTGCAGATGGAATTGCGGCCGGTTCCCTTCTCCGACTGGCTGAAGAAATATCTGGGCGGCACCTGGGAAGGCGAATCGATGACGCTCGCGCTGCTCGTCGAGCCGCATATGGACGCGATCCGTCCTTTCCAGAACTACTCCTGCCTGTTCGCCAAGGCCTTCACCTGCATCCCCGAGCACATGCCGCTGATCGAGGCGGCTTCGCAGGAAATGGATCCGGTGAAGCGCGAGAAGATGCTGAAGGACCTGATGAAGGTGATGCATGACGACGCGCTGTCCATCGCGATCCAGGAAAACGTGGAAATCGCGGGCCTGAACAAGCGGGTCAGGGGCTTCACCAACTGGAACAAGATCTTCCTCTACGAAAACGTCACCTTCCAGTAGAACAGTTGTATCCTGAACCCCGCCGCCGTCGCACAGATGGCGGCGGGGTTTTCTTTTGGAGGGACATCATGGCGGCGGCCTTTCCCAACCTGTTCTCGCCCATGCGCATCGGCTCGGTCGAACTGCGCAACCGCCTGTTCGTGCCGCCGCATGGCATCACTTTTCCGCCCGGTCATGGCGGTGCGATCGATCGGGTCATCGACTATCACGTCGAACGGGCCAAGGGCGGCGTCGGGCTGGTCGTGATGTCGAACTACGTCTGGCCGGCATCATGGGAACGGATGGGCGACTGGGGCGGCACCTTGCCGCGGACGCCGCTCGGCGGCCTTGATCTTGTCAGCAACGATGCGCTGGTGCCGCATTACACCCGCATGGCCAAGGGTATTCACGCCGAAGGGGCGCGTTTCTTCGTCCAGCTCAACTCCGGCGGGCGACAGGGCGGCGGGCCGGGCTTGAACTCCTTCAAGATTCCGCTCTGGGCGCCATCGGCCATTCCCTGCCCGGAGACGCGCGAAATTCCCAAGGCGATGGAAATCGAGGACATCGAGGAATATGTCGCCGCCTTTGTGCAGGGCGCCACCAACGCGCGCAAGGCGGGCGCGGATGGCGTGGAACTGTTCGCGGCGCAGGGCTACCTGCTGTCGGAGTTCCTGTCCCCCCATGCAAATATCCGCACCGATCGCTATGGCGGTTCGCTGGAGAACCGCATGCGCTTCGTGGTCGAGTCGCTGCAGGCCATTCGTCGCGCGACGGGCGATGATTTCGTCATCGGCATCCGCATGAATGGCGACGACTACACGCCCGGTGGTCTCACGCTGCCCGATGCGCAGCAGATCGCCACGCGCCTGCGGCGGGACGGACTGGTCGACTACATCAATGTCAGCGGCATGACCTATTTCTCCTGGCCGGGCTGGATCGCCGAGGCCAGCCAGCCCCCGGGCATGTTCGCGCATTTGTCGGAAGGCGTGCGTCGCGTCGTGCCCGGCCTGCCGGTTGCGGTCGTCAGCCGCGTCGGCGACCCGCATCTCGCGGAACGCATCATCGCGTCGGGTCAGGCCGATCTGGTAGGCATGGCGCGCGCGCTGATTTCCGATCCCGAACTGCCGGCCAAGGCGGCGCGCGGCGATCTCGACGATATCCGCCAATGCACCTATGGCAACAATTGCGTCATGGGGCTGATCGGCGGCAAGGGCGTGTCCTGCACGCACAACCCGGCGGTGGGCCATGAACGGCAGCTTGGCATCGGCACGCTGAAGCCGACAGACAAGCCGCGGCATGTCGTGGTTGTCGGCGGCGGTCCGGCGGGGATGGCGGCGGCGCGAGCGGCGGCCGCGCGCGGCCACCGCGTCACGATGCTGGAGAAATCCGACGCACTGGGGGGCCAGAACCGGATGACCGCACAGGTGGCCAGCCGCGCACGCTATGCCGAGACGACGCGCTGGTACACCCAGGCGCTCGACCGGCTGGGAGTCACCCGCCGGTTTCACGTCGATGCCGATGCCGACCGCGTGATGGCGGAACACCCCGATGCCATCGTTGTCGCCACCGGGTCGCGGCCGCGGCAGGACGGCTATTCCAGCCATCGTCCCGATGTCAGCCGGTTGCCCGGCTCCGACCGCGACCATGTCTTCACGGTGTGGGATGTCTTCGCGCGCAGCAACAGGCTGGGCCAGCGAATTGTCCTGATCGATGAAGACCCGCACCTCTCGGCGATGCTGACGGCGGAACATCTGGCCGATCTGGGCAGGCAGGTTGTCGTCGTCACGCCGGCGATCCATGCCGCGCGATCCCTCGGCCAGGCCTTCGTTCCGGAGCTGCTGCGGCGCGTGCGGCCCAAGGGCGTCGTGATCCGGACGGACAGGATCGTCACCCGGATCGATGGCGAAGCTGTCCAGTTGGAAGACCGCTACACGGGCGAAACAGAGGCCGTTCCCGCCGACAGTGTCGTGCTCGCGATGGGCAATCTTGCGGAAGACAGCGTGTATCACGCGCTGAAGTCCCGCCATGCCGACGTGCATGCAATCGGCGACTGCCTGGCGCCGCGCCGGCTCGACGACGCCATCCGCGACGGCGAGCGCATTGGCAGGATGGTCTGAGGCCGGATGATCTGGAGGAACCATGAAACTGCGCTTCACGCCGAATCCCGACTACATCCACAAGGTGCTGGTGGTCGCGCATGAGGCGGGCGTCATCGACCGCATCGAGGTGGTGCCGACCTATCCCTTCGACGCCAATTGCGATCTGGGCGACGACAACCCGCTGGGCAAGGTGCCGACGCTGGTGCTCGACAATGGCGAGGCGCTCTATGGCGGCCCCGTCATCTGCGAGTATCTCGACTCGCTGCATGACGGCCCGAAGATGTTTCCGGCGTCAGGCTGGCCGCGCTTTCTTGCACTGCGACAGCAGGCGCTGGCCGAAGGGCTCTTCGATGCCCTGACGGCGATGGATATCGAACGCCGGCGCGAGGGCGAGCAGCGCATCGATCATGTCGAACGCCTGTGGGAAAAGGTGGTGCGCGGGCTCGACGAGATGGATGAGGACGTGCCGACCTATCAACCGCTGACCATCGGCGCCATCTGCAGCGCCGGCGTGCTCAGCCGGATCGACTATCGGATCGGGGTGATCGGCGGTGCGCCGACAGCCATTCCGGCGGACTACCAGTGGCGCAGCGGCCGGCCGGCATTGGCGGCCTGGTATGACGAGGTGCGGAAACGCCCGTCCATGCGCTTCGCGGTGCCGCGGGCGCGCTAGCTTTCAACGAATGGCGGTGATCCGGCGCTCGTCGGGCAGCTGGGCGGCCTCTTCCTGCGCCTTCTCTATGCCGCTGAAGTCGCGGCGCGACACGATGCCGACGACGTGGCCGTTGTCGACCACAGGCAGGTGGCGGAAGCCCTTGTCGTCCATCAGGCGCAGCGCCACGGGGGCGAGTTCGTTGGGCGCCACTGTCACGGGGTTGGCGGTCATCACCTGGGACAGCGGCGTGATGTCGGGGTCGAGCCCGTCGGCGACCACCCGGCCGACCATGTCGCGCTCGGTAAAAATGCCGACCAGCTTGTCGCCTTCCATGACCAGCACGGCGCCGACATTGCGGTGCTGCATGAAACGCGCGGCCTCGCGCACATGATTCGTCGGTGCAAGCGCCACCAGCCGCTGGTTGCGAACGACGTCGGGGATGATGCGCCGTGCCATCGAATCCTCCCTCGAGGAAAAAAGGCGGTGCCGTCTGGTCGGGTCTGACAAGCCCCGGCTGCCGCGCGAACGATCATGCTAGCGAGAGCAGGGGGTCGTGACCACCCGCTGAATCGATAACGCCGGCTTTTCGGCCGCGCTCCCTTCGCACTTGCGAAAGAAAGTGCGAAAGGCCACGAATTTGCCGTCCGCTTCGACTTTCCACCTGTCGTGCAGTGCCTTACGCTGGGGGCATGATTGCCAGCATCAAGCACAAGGGACTGCGCAAGCTCTACGTGAAGGGCCGCACCAAGCGATTGCCCGACAGCATTCAGGCGGGCACGTTGCGCCGGCTGGATGCCTTGGCCGCGGCGGGCCGTCCGGCCGATCTCGCACTGCCGGGGTTCGACCTCCGGCTGGAGGCGGGCAAGGAGAAGCGCTTTACCCTCGCCATCGACGCCGATCACTGGATCCGTTTTCGCTGGACCGAGGAGGGACCGACGAAGATCGATCTGGTGCACACCGCCCCGGTCAAGGACGCCGCTGCATGAAGGCACAAAGCCGCTCGCCGCTTCACCCCGGCATCCTGTTGCGGGACGAGGTCCTGCCCGCGCTTGGCCTTACCGTGACCGCGGCGGCGAAGGCGCTCGGTCTGTCGCGCCAGACCCTGCATCGCATTCTCGCGGGCGAAGCACCGGTTACGCCGCCGGTCGCCGTGCGCCTTGGCCAGCTCGCCGGCAATGGTGGTGAACTCTGGGCCGTGATGCAGGCGCGCCATGACGTGTGGAAGCTGGAACAGACGATGAAGGCTGTGGAGAAACTCAGCCCACGCGAGAACAGCTAGGCTTTCTCATATTGCAGCCGCAGGGTCGCGGCGTGGCCGGCGAGCCAGTCTGGTTCCGCCTGTTTCTCCCAACTTGCCCATAGTTCCGGATAGCTCTGCGCCGCAAACCGTGCGCCGGGCAGGTCCGCCGCCTTGCCAAAGGCCGCCACCTCTGTGCGGTGCCTCAGACTTTCCGGCGTGGACTGCAGGGGTTCCCAGTATAGGTACAGCAGCGTCGCCTCGCGCCCTGCGCGTGCCAGGCCGGTGTAGGCCTTTACCAGCGCGACAGCGTCCAGCTGCACGTAGTCGGCAGCCCTCGCCAGCCGCTTCATGTCGCCCAGCAACGGCGAACTGCTGCGCTTGTCCTGCACCGATTCAAAGAAGGAGGCTGCGGCGCCGGCGGGTTTCGGCGTCAGGTGATTGCCGTGCTGCGATTCAATGGCGACGATACCCTCCCGTCCTTCGGCCCAGGCGGCAAAACGGGGCGGCGTGCCGCCGAGACCGTTGGAGCCCGGTTGATCGAAAGCAAGGGTGGTAAAGCCGCGACGGCCATCGAGCGACAGGGCGCCCAAGCTTTCACGCCAGCGGCTGAAACTGTCAAGAACGAGGCGGGCGGAAACGGACATGACTGAGGCCTACGGGGGGAAGGCCTCAGTCTAGATAATCTGCTGCAAGGGGTGCGCGTGGTTATTCGCGCAAATCTTCCCAAAGCTCCTTTACCTTGGCGAAAAAGCCTTCGGATTCGGGGCTGGTGGGCTGGCCGCCGCCTTCCTTCTGGAACTCTTCCAGCAGTTCGCGCTGACGCTTGGTCAGGTTCTGCGGTGTCTCGACGGTGACCTCGATGTAAAGGTCGCCGGTGCCCTGCGAACGCATCGCCGGCATGCCCTTGCCGCGCAGGCGGAACTGCTTGCCGGTCTGGCTGCCGGCCGGAATCTGCACCTTGGCGCGGCTGCCTTCCAGTGTCGGCACCTCGATGCTGCCGCCCAGCGCCGCAGTCGTCATCGGAATCGGCACGCGGCAGAAAATGTGCAGTCCGTCGCGCTGGAAGATTCGGTGCGGCTGCACCGACAGGAAGATGTAGAGATCGCCCGGCGGTCCGCCGCGCAAGCCCGCCTCACCTTCGCCAGCCAGGCGGATACGCGTGCCGTCCTCGACACCGGCGGGGATGTTGACCGACAGCGAGCGTTCGCGCCGTACGCGACCGGCACCCGCGCAGGCCTTGCACGGATTCTCGATCACCTGGCCCACACCCTGGCAGGTCGGGCAGGTGCGCTCGATGGTGAAGAAGCCCTGCTGGGCGCGCACGCGGCCATGGCCGCGGCAGGTCTGGCAGGCGATGGGTTTGGAATCGCCCTCGGCGCCGCTGCCCTTGCAGGAGTCGCACGGCTGCGAGGTCGGCACGCGGATGGTCGCCTTCTTGCCCTTGAAGGCGTCTTCCAGCGAAATCTCGAGGTTGTAGCGCAGGTCGGCGCCGCGGTTATTGGCGCCGCGCCGGCCGCCACCGCCGCCCATGAAGTCGCCGAAGAAATCTTCGAAGATGTCGGAGAACTGCGAGGCAAAATCGAAACCGCCGGGTCGCTGGCCGCGTCCCTGCTCGAACGCTGCGTAACCGAACTGGTCATAGGCCGCGCGTTTCTCGGGATCGCGCAGGATGTCATAGGCCTCGGACAGTTCCCTGAACTTTGCCTCGGCTTCCTGGTCACCCGGATTGCGATCCGGATGATGGTCCATCGCCTTCTTGCGATAGGCTTTTTTTACATCGTCAGCTGTCGCGTCACGCGCCACGCCGAGCAATTCGTAGCAGTCTTTCCTGGCCATCGCGGCGAACCAATCCCCGGCTTACCCAAGCCCGTCACGCTATGCAGCAAGGGTCCCGCTCCGCGGGCAACGCAGCCGGGCGATCTCCCCACCGGCTGAACCCTGAAAAAACGCCGCCCTGCTTTCACAGGGCGGCGTTCCTCACGCGGGCATTACGCCCGGTTTTTCTTGTTGTCGTCCACTTCCTCGAAGTCGGCGTCGACCACCTTGTCGTCGCCGCCGGCTTGGCCCTGCGGACCTGCCGCATCGGGACCCGGCTGGGCGTCGCCGCCTTCACCGCCGGCCTGAGCCGACTGGGCCTTGTAGATGGCCTCGCCCAGCTTCATCGAGGAGGCGGCAAGCGCCTCGCTCTTGGCCTTGATGGCGGCCGCATCTTCACCTTCCATCGCGCTCTTCAGGGCGTTGAGGTCGCCTTCGATCTGGCCCTTGGTCGCGGCATCAACCTTGTCGCCGTGCTCCTTCAGGTTCTTGTCCACCTGATGAACGAGCGCTTCGCCCTGGTTCTTCGCCTCGACCGTCTCGCGGCGTGCCTTGTCCTCTGTGGCGTGGGCCTCGGCATCCTTCACCATCTTCTTGATTTCGTCCTCGGACAGACCGCCGGAGGCCTGGATGCGAATCTGCTGCTCCTTGCCCGTGCCCTTGTCCTTGGCCGAAACCTGGACGATGCCGTTCGCGTCGATGTCGAAGGTCACTTCCACCTGCGGCATGCCGCGCGGCGCCGGCGGAATGCCGACGAGATCGAACTGGCCCAGCATCTTGTTGTCGGCCGCCATTTCGCGCTCGCCCTGCGAGACGCGGATGGTCACGGCCGTCTGGCCGTCTTCCGCGGTTGAGAAGACCTGACTCTTGCGCGTCGGGATCGTCGTGTTCCGGTCGATCAGGCGCGTGAACACGCCACCCAGCGTCTCGATGCCCAGCGACAGCGGAGTCACGTCAAGCAGCAGGACGTCCTTCACCTCGCCCTTCAGCACGCCGCCCTGGATCGCGGCGCCGATGGCGACCACTTCGTCCGGGTTGACACCCTTGTGCGGCTCGCGGCCGAAGAAGTTCTTCACCACTTCGACGATCTTCGGCATGCGCGTCATGCCGCCGACCAGGATGACCTCGTTGATCTCGCCGGCCGTCAGGCCCGCATCCTTCAGCGCCTTCTTGCAGGGCTCGATCGTCTTCTGCACCAGATCGTCGACCAGCGCCTCGAGCTTGGCGCGGGTGATCTTCATGGTCAGATGCTTCGGGCCCGTCGCATCGGCGGTGATGAACGGCAGGTTCACTTCCGTCTGCATCGCGGACGAGAGTTCGATCTTCGCCTTTTCCGCGGCTTCCTTCAGGCGCTGCAGCGCAAGCTTGTCCTTGCGCAGGTCGATGCCGTTCTCTTTCTTGAACTCATCGGCCAGGTAGTTCAGCAGGCGCATGTCGAAGTCTTCGCCGCCGAGGAACGTGTCGCCGTTCGTCGACTTCACTTCGAACACGCCATCGCCGATCTCGAGCACCGACACGTCGAACGTGCCGCCGCCCAGGTCATAGACCGCGATCGTCTTGTTGCCCGCCTGCTTGTCGAGGCCATAGGCAAGGGCCGCAGCCGTCGGCTCGTTGATGATGCGCAGCACTTCAAGGCCGGCGATGCGACCGGCGTCCTTGGTCGCCTGGCGCTGTGCGTCATTGAAGTAGGCCGGCACGGTTATGACGGCCTGGCTCACCTTTTCACCAAGGAACGCCTCGGCGGTTTCCTTCATCTTGGTGAGGATGAAGGCGGAAATCTGGGATGGCGAATAGCGCTGGCCACGGGCCTCGACCCAGGCGTCGCCGCTGTCGGCGCGCGCGATCTTGTACGGCACCATGCCGATGTCCTTCTGGGTCATCGGATCTTCGAAGGTGCGACCGATCAGGCGCTTGATGGCGAACAGGGTGGCTTCGGGATTGGTGACGGCCTGGCGCTTGGCGGCCTGGCCGACCAGGCGCTCACCGTCCTCGGTGAAAGCGACCATGGACGGCGTGGTGCGCGCGCCCTCGGCATTCTCGATCACCTTCGGTTCCTTGCCGTCCATGATGGCGACGCAGGAATTGGTCGTCCCGAGGTCGATACCGATAACTTTGCTCATGTTGCCCTCTTAGTTCTCGCGGCAGATTCTGCAGGCCCCTTTCGAGGCAGCCCGGCGAATCCCCTTTGTCTGGTTGTGAAACGCAGGATGCGTTGAAACATCCTTACTCAACAGGCGGTTATATAGGCGGGGGGTGAGGGGCCGACAAGCGGGCCGGGATACAAGAATCACCTGCCCGACCGCCCTGGTGCCGGGCCTTTTCGAAACTTTTTGCAGGCAATCCCGGCTTCAACCGGGCGCCACGTCCGGGAAGCGCTCGCCCGCACCCACGGTATCGGGCGGTGTGCAGGAATAAGGCGGATTCCTGCGACCTTGGGCCGCAAGGCGCCATCCCGTCTGCATCCCTAGATTGGTCTGATGTCGCCGCAGCGCCCCTCACACCGGCTGATCTTCGCCGCCGCCATCGCGGTGTTGCTGACCATTGGTGCGATCGGGGCCCTGCTGGACTGATTCGGGAAAGCTATATTTTCGTATCGATCTGACGTTCGGGCGCGCCGCTCGCCGGCCGCTTGGCGACGCCGACCAGAGCCGGCCGCAACAGGCGCTCGCCGATGACATAGCCGGGCTGCAACACCTGGATGACGGTGCCGGGCTCCTTGTCAGGCGATTCGGCCTCGAACATGGCCTGATGCCGGTTGGCGTCGAATTTCTGGCCCAGCGGCTGCACTGTCTTGATGCCATGGCGCTCCATGGCGCCCAGCAACTCACGCTCGGTCATGCCCACGCCGTCAATCAGCGCTTTCAGGGCCGGGTCGGTCTCTGATGCGTCCTTCGGCACGGAGTCGAGCGCGCGCCGCAGGTTGTCGGCCACACCCAGCACATCCTTGGCGAATTTGGACACGGCGTATTTCGCCGTGTCCTCGACCTCGCGCTGCGAGCGGCGACGGACATTCTCGGTCTCAGCCAGGGCACGGAGCAGCTGGTCGCGCAGTTGCGCGACCTCGTCCACCGGGGGCTGCGGGCTGGCGGCAGCCCCGGAATCCGGGCGGTTGTCATTGTCAGACGCCGACTCGGCGCCGGGGGGAGCGGATTGATCGTTCTGCGTCATCTGAACCCTGAAAGAAGAACGTCGGACTAGGCCGCAGCGTCACGCTGGCCGACCCGGCGGCCGATGATTTTGGCCGAATAATCGACCATCGGAATGATGCGGGCATAGTTCAGGCGGGTGGGGCCAATGACCCCGATCGCGCCAATGATCTGTTCCCGGCTGTCCATATAGGGCGCGACAATGACGGAACAACCCGCTGCGTTGAACAGGTTATTGGCGGCGCCGATGAAAATTCGCACCCCCGCGGCATCCTTGGTCAGGTCGAGCAGCTGGGCGATGCCCTTGCGGGTTTCCAGTGCGTCGAACAGGCCGCGCAACCGTTCCAAGTCGGCGGCGTTGGATTCCTCGAGAAGATTGGCCCGGCCGCGCACGATCAGCGTGGCGCGGTCGTCCTGCCCGGACCACACGGCAAGGCCGGTATCGATGAGCCGGCTGGCCAGCTGGTCGATCTCGCGCCTCTGGCGTTCCTGCTCGGCCAGCAACTCGCCGCGCAATTCCGCCAGCGTGCGGCCGCGCGCTCGCGCGCTCAGGTAATTCGTCGCCTCGATCAGGGTTGACGGCGTCCAGCCGGCGGGTGTTTCCAGCACGCGGTTTTCCACCTGGCCGTCTTCCGTCACCAGGATGATCAGCACGCGGTCGCGGGACAGACCGACGAATTCTATATGGCGCAGGCGCGCATCCTGCTTCGGTGCGATGACCAGGCCAGCGCAATTCGACAGGCCCGAAAGGTTGGCGGCGGCGTCGGACAGCAGGTCTTCGATGCTGCGGCCGGTGCCCGCGATGCGGCCCTCGATGTTGCGCCGCTCGTCCTCGGTCAGGTTGCCGACTTCCAGCAGGCCGTCGACGAAGAAGGAAAGCCCCTGCGGCGTCGGCACGCGGCCGGCCGAAGTGTGGGGGGAGAACAACAGGCCGGCGTCCTGCAACTCGGCCATCACGTTGCGAATGGTGGCGGGCGACAGGGCCACGCCGAGCTTCTTCGCCAGCGTGTGCGAGCCGATGGGCTCGCCCGTCTCCATATAGGCTTCGACGAGCTGGCGGAAGATTTCGCGATTGCGCTGGCTGAGTTCCTGGATCATGGGCGGTCTCTGGCGTCCTCTCGGGTCGCGCGGCGCCAATGTAGGGCATTTGGCCGAAGGCATCCGGAATGTAGGAAAGGCCCGGCGGGGCGTCAACGCATGGACGTCACCTCAATGATGGGTGCTGGACGCCACCCGCTCATCCCGTCTACACGAAGCCGTATCGATCGCACCCGATTCAGCGCCCAGACGGGGCGGGGAGACAGAATGCCCAAATCCATCGCCCGGCCCTCCGGCCGCAAGGCCGACCAGTTGCGCAAGGTTTCGCTGGAGCCCGGCTTTGCCAAGCATGCCGAGGGCTCCTGCCTCGTGCGTTTCGGCGATACCCACGTGCTGTGCACGGCCAGCGTTGAAACCCGCGTACCCCCTTTTCTGCGCAATTCGGGCAAGGGCTGGGTGACGGCGGAATATGGCATGCTGCCCCGCTCGACAGGATCTCGCACGGATCGTGAGGCGGCGCGGGGCAAGCAATCCGGTCGCACCCAGGAAATCCAGCGCCTGATCGGACGCAGTTTGCGTGCCGTCACCAACCTGAGCGGCTTTGGCGAACGCCAGATCACCATCGATTGTGACGTCCTCCAGGCGGACGGCGGCACGCGCACCGCCGCGATCACCGGCGCCTGGGTCGCGCTCCACGCGGCTTTCACCTGGATGATGGCGAAGAAGCTGATCACGGCGATCCCGCTCAACGATCAGGTCGCCGCCGTGTCCTGCGGACTTTACGAAGGTTCGACCGTGCTCGACCTCGACTATGCCGAAGACTCGACGGCGGAAGCCGATGCCAATTTCGTTCTGACCGCCTCCGGCGGCATCGTCGAAGTGCAGGGAACGGCGGAGAAGGATCCGTTTTCCGAAGCGCAGTTCCGCGCGCTCCTCAAGCTTGCCAAGGGTGGCATCGAGGATCTCACCAAGCTGCAGCGCAAGGCGGTGGGGCTGAAATAACAAATGGCGCGGCGGTTTCCCGGCGGCGAACTGGTGGTGGCCAGCCACAACGAAGGCAAGGTGCGCGAAATCCGCGAACTGCTGCTGCCCTTCGGCGTGGTGACGCGCTCGGCTGCCGAACTGGGCCTGCCCGAGCCTGAGGAAACTGGCACCACCTTCGTCGCCAATGCCGAGCTCAAGGCGCGGGCCGCGGCGATGGCGAGCGGCAAGATTGCGCTCGCCGATGATTCCGGACTGGTCGTCGATGCGCTGGGTGGCGATCCCGGCATCTACTCGGCACGCTGGGCGGGGCCAACGAAGGACTTCTCCCTCGCCATGCAGAAGGTGGAAGACGCGCTGCAGAAGGCGGGCGTCGTGACTCCGGTGCAGCGCACGGCGCATTTCGTCGCCGTGCTGTCACTCTGCTGGCCCGATGGCCATTGCGAAAGCTTTGAAGGCAAGTTCTTCGGCGCGGTGGTGTGGCCGCCGCGCGGGCTGAACGGATTTGGTTATGACCCGATGTTCCTGCCCGGCGGCCACACGCTGACCTGCGGCGAAATGGAACCGGCGGCGAAACACGCGATCAGCCATCGTGCGGTGGCCTTCCGCCAGCTGGTCGCGGCCTGCTTCGCCCCCCGTGGCTGACCCCGCCCCGAGTCCGGGTTTCGGACTCTACGTCCACTGGCCGTATTGCGAAGCGATCTGTCCCTATTGCGACTTCAACGTTCGGCGCCAGCAGACGGTTGATCCATTGCGCTGGCGCGCAGCCTTCGCCGCCGACATCACGCAGGCCGCGCAAAGCTTCGGGCCCGAACGCCCGCCGCTGACCAGCATCTATTTTGGCGGCGGCACGCCGGCGCTGATGCCGCCCGAACTTGTGGCGGGCGTGATTGACATTGCACGGCAGACATTTGCACTGACGGACAACGCGGAGATCACTGTCGAAGCGAACCCGACGGCGACGGAAACCGATCGCTTCCAGGCGTTCCGCGACGCCGGAGTCAATCGCCTGTCGCTGGGCATCCAGAGCCTGCGTGACGACGCGCTGATCTTCCTCGGCCGCCGGCACTCGGGTGCGGAAGCAACGGCGGCATTGACACGCGCGCTGGCGATCTTTCCCCGCGTCACCTTCGACATGATCTATGCGCGACCCGGTCAGGACCTTGCCGACTGGCGGGAGGAGTTGGGCGAGGCGCTCGCCCTGGCCCGTGACGGGGGCCATCTCTCTCTCTATCAGCTCACCATTGAAAGCGGCACGCCCTTTGGCAAGCGCGCGCAGAAGGGCGAGGCGCTGGCGGCGGACGAAGACCTCGCTGCCGATCTCTATGCGCTGACGCAGGACATGGGCGCGGCGGCGGGCTTGCCGGCCTACGAGGTTTCCAACCACGCTCGGCCCGGCGAGGAAAGCCGGCACAACCGGGTTTACTGGCGCTACGGTCCCTATATCGGCTCGGGCCCGGGCGCGCATGGCCGTCTGCCGGGACCGACGGGGCGCACCGCCACCGAGGCGATTCGCGACCCTGGGCGATGGCTCGCCGCGGTCGAGCAGCACGGGCATGGGATCGACTCGCGCGAGAATCTCTCCCGCCGCATTCAGGCGGAGGAGTTGCTCTTCATGGGCCTGCGCTTGTCAGAAGGCGTGCCGGCGGCGCGCTTTCACGCGGTGACCGGCTGGACACTGGCCGAAGCTCTTCCCGAGGCCGAACTGATGCCGCTGATCGGAGAAGGTCTCATTGACCGCGATAGCAAAGGCCTGCGGCTGACGGCACAGGGCCGCCCGCTGCTAAACGCGGTCGTCGCCGCGCTGATCGATCGCCTGCCTAGTTCGTGAGTTCCTGGAAGCTTCCCGGTGACGGGCTGACAACGCGCAGGCCGTTGCGCTGCACTTCGATCACCGACAGGCCACGCTCAGCGATGCCGTCAGCACCAAAACGGAAGATGCCGTCCACGCCGGCGAAGCCGGACGGATTGGTCAGCGTTTCCTCGGAATAGTTGGCGCGCACCTCGCTGCGTGCCAGCACGGCGGCAAGGGCGGTGGCGTCATAGGCAAGGGTGCCGATGCGCGGCAGCGCGTCGGCGGCGCCGAACAGTTGGCGGTAGCGATTTCGGAACGCATCGAAATCAGCCGGCGCGGGACCGGCGAACCAGCCGCCCACCAGGGCCTGCTCGCGCCCGACATTTGGATCATCCCACAGGCCCGTGCCCAGAAGGCGCACGCTGCGCGGATCGATGTCGTAAAACGGCAGCAGCGCGCCAATGTTGCGCAGGCGGTCGCCGCCCTCGGCGATCAGCAACGCGTCATAGCCTAGATCGCCAGCTGTTTCCTGGCCCTTCAGCCGGTCGAGCGCCTGCTGGGCGACTTCATCCTTCTGCGCCTCGAGCTCGCGGCGCTGTTGCGCCAGCTGCGACTTGCGCCGCTCGTAGCTCGCGATGCGCCGGACGGGGTCGGCAAAATCGGTGATCGTGGCGGCATAGCTTTCCTGCTGGTCGAAGCCGACGCCGAGATCACGCGAACCCCGCCGCATGGCGGCCGACACGGCCTGCCCATAAGGCGTGTCGGGAATCAGGGCCGCGAAGCGCTGCATGCCCTGACGGGCGGCATAGGTCATCACGCGGAGAACCTGCTGGTCGGGCATGAAGCCCATCAGGAAGACACCATTGCCTGCCGCCTCGCGGTCGGTCGAGAAGGCGATCATCGGCACATTGCGGCTGCGGGTGACCTGTGCGGCGGCCTGCACCTCGGCGCTGAACACCGGTCCCAGGATCAGTTCGGCGCCATCGGCCAATGCCTGCTCGGCGGCATGCACGGCACCTTCAGGCTGGCCTTCGGTGTCGCGCGGCAGCAGCACGAAATTATCGTCGCCCACCTCGAACAGCGCCATCTGCGCGGCGCGCAGCAAGGCCTGCCCCAGGGCCGCATTGGGCCCTGACAGCGGCAGCAGGATGGCAGCGCGAACCGGTCCGTCCAGACCCGGCGCCCGCAGGGTCGGTCCGGCGTTGGGTGTTGTCAGGACGGGGGCTTCGGGAACTGGTTCAATCGGCTGGGCGACGACGGGCTCCTGTGGTACCGCCTGCACTGGCGGACCGACGGGCGCTGGCGTCGCCACCACGGGCGGCGGGGCGGGCTGTGGCGTGGTGATCGGCCGCGGTCCCCCTAGGAAGGTGGGAAGCGCCGCGCTTATGCTCTGGTCGGCACAGCCGCTAGTAAGGACAACGAGTGCAGCCACCCAGCAAAAGGCGCGTAGACGGGGGAGAGACCCCCAGGCCAGACTCTGGAAACGGCGCACCTGAAACCTCCCCACGCACCCGCGACGTGCCGGCCGACACTAGCGAGGCGCCCTTGCCAATTCAATTGGCGGCCGGGCTTTACATAACCGCCACGCCCATCGGCAATCTCGGCGATGTGACAGCGCGCGCCCTGGCGGTGTTGCGTGCCGCCGACATCATTGCCTGCGAAGACACGCGCATCACTGGGCGGCTTCTCGACCGCTATGGCATCGAAACCCGCCTGATCCCTTATCACGAGCACAATGCGGCGAAGATGCGCCCTGTTCTGCTCGAACGACTGGCGGCGGGTGGCCGGGTGGCCCTGGTGTCGGATGCCGGCACACCGTTGATTTCCGACCCCGGCTACCGCCTGGTGCGCGAAGCACGCGAGGCGGGCATTGCCGTTTTTCCGGTTCCAGGCCCATCCGCTGTCATGGCCGCCCTTTCGGCCGCCGGACTGCCGACCGATCGATTCCTCTTCGCAGGCTTCCTGCCGCCCCGTTCAACAGCCCGCCGCGCCGCCCTGGCCGAATTTGTCGCGCTCAAGGCGACGCTCGTCTTTTTTGAATCGGCGCAGCGGCTTGCGGAAACACTGGCCGACATGGCGGAGGTGCTGGGCGCACGCGATGCCGTGGTGTGCCGGGAACTGACCAAGCTTTTCGAGGAATTCCGCCGGGGCGCGCTGGCGGACCTCGCCGTGACCTATGCTGCAGAAGGACCGCCTAAGGGCGAGGTCGTCATCGTGCTGGGCCCGCCGGAAGGCGAGGCGGCAAGTGACGAGGATGTCGACCAGCTTTTGCGCGAGGCACTTGTGCGTGCGGGGCCAAGCGAGGCCGCGCGCGACGTCGCCGCCGCCACGGGCCGGCCGCGGCGCGACCTCTATCGCCGCGCGCTGGCGTTGGGACCGCGGGGATGAGCGACCGGCGGGCAGCGGCCGAGCGGCATGGCCGCCGGGCCGAGGCCATCTGTGTCCTGCTGTTGCGCTTGAAAGGCTACCGCATCGTGGCGCGGCGGCTGCGTAGCCGGGTTGGTGAGATCGATATCCTCGCCCGCCAGGGCCGCACGCTGGTCGCGATCGAGGTCAAGGCGCGGGACACGCTGCACGGGGCGGCCTTTTCGGTCACCGAGCGCCAGCAGGCGCGGATCGCCCGGGCGGCGGCGCTGGCCCAGGCCCAGTTTCCGGATTTCGCCACCGCGCCGGTCCGCTTCGACGTGATGCTGGTGGCGCCGTGGCGCTGGCCCGTGCATCTGCGCAATGCCTTCTCCACGTAGGTCACAGGCCACTGTTTCGCCACGGTGTCCGGTGTAACATGCCGACCGTCCTGTCCTGTTCCGGAGACCCGCCCGCGATGACCGTGCCGCGCCGCCCCCTGATCGCCGTTTCCTTTGCTCTTTTGGCTCCGCTGCTGCTGGGTGCGTGTGGCCCGGGTGTGCTGGTGGGCGCCGGGGCAACCGCCGGTATCGCAGTCGCGCAGGAGCGTTCCGTTGGCGCCGCCATCGACGACACGTCGATCAAGCTGCAGATCAAGGACCGCATGCTGGAGAAAAGCTCGGACCTGTTCCTGCGCGTCGGCGTCGATTCGGTTGAAGGCCGCGTCCTGCTGACCGGCACCGTGCCGAAGCCGGAAGACCGCGTCGAGGCCGGTCGCATCACCTGGACGGTGGGTGGCGTGAAGGAGGTCTACAACGAACTTGAAGTGCGCGACCGTTCGGGCGTGACCGACTATTTCCGCGACGTGCGCATCTCGAACGAACTGCGTTTCCGCCTGCTCGCGGACCGTAACGTCTATGCGGTCAACTACAATGTCGAAACAGTCAACAGCGCGATCTTCCTGACCGGCATTGCGCGCGATCAGGCAGAGCTCGACCGCGTCACCGGCCACGCCCGCGCTATCAGCGGCGTGCAGCGCGTCGTGTCCTATGTGGTGCTGCGCGACGACACCCGCCGGACGTCGTGAATGGCGGAAGGCGCCGACAGCACGGCAATTGAAGGCGAGCTGCGGTCGCTCGCGGAAACTGCGGATTCTGAAGTCAATGTCGGTGAAACGGCCCTGAAGCTGGCGGCGCTTGACCGGCCGCACGTTGCCCTCGATCGCTATCGCGATCACCTCGCGGAGCTGGCCGGTGACCTGCGGGGCTCTGGCGCGACCAGCCTGACCGATCAGGTCGCCGCGCTGCATGAGGTTGTCGTCGCACGCCATGGCTATGAAGGCGACCGGCTGACCTATGACGATGTACAGAACGCGAATCTGATTCGGGTGATCGATCGCAAGAAAGGTCTTCCGGTCTCGCTCGGCATCCTGTTCATCCATGCCGGCCAGGCAGCGGGCTGGAACGTCGTCGGCATGACCTTTCCGTTCCACTTCCTGGTGCGGGTGGAAGCCGAAGGCGCGCGTGCCTCGCTCGATCCTTTCGAGGGCGGCGCCCAGATCAGCGCCGACGGCATGCGCAACATCCTGAAGCGCTTCGGCGAAGACGGGCCAGTGAAGCCCGAATTCTACCAGGTCGCCAGCAACCGCGAGGTGCTGATGCGGCTGGAAAACAACATCAAGTCGCGTGCCATGCAGGCGCGGGACTTTCCCCGCGCCGCGGCCATCGTTCGCCGCATGCTTTTGTTCGCCCCGGGCTATGCCTCGCTGTGGCGCGAGCTCTGCCTGATCGAAACCACGGCTGGCAATCTGCGGGGTGCCGTCGCAGCGGCGGAAGAGTATGCTCGCCGCGCCAAGAACCCGGGGCAGCGCCATGACGCGGCGACGCTCCTGCAGCGCCTCAAGAAATCCCTCAACTAGCGCCCGGTTACGGGCCTTCAGGACCGACCCGCTATGTCACTCGCCGTCGCGATTCAGATGGACCATGTCAGCGGCATCAACATCGATGCCGATTCCACCTTCATGCTGGCCATGGAGGCGCAGAAGCGCGGCCATACGCTGTTCCACTATGTGCCGCGCGACCTCTACCTGAAGCATGGCCGGGTCTATGCGACGGTGCAGCCGCTGCAGCTGCGCCGTGAAAAAGGCACGCACTTCACACTGGGCGCCGAGCAGGACATTGAACTCGCGACGATGGACGTGGTCCTGATGCGCCAGGACCCACCGTTCGACATGGCCTATATCACCGCCACGCACCTGCTAGAGCACGTCCATCCGAAGACGCTGGTGGTGAATGACCCGGTCAGTGTGCGCAACGCGCCGGAAAAGCTGTTCGTTACGCATTTCCCCGACCTGATGCCACCAACGCTGATCACCTCGGACCTGCGCCAGGTGAAGCGCTTCCGCGAGGAACACAAGGACATCATCATCAAGCCGCTGTTCGGCAACGGCGGTGCCGGCGTGTTCCACCTGCCGCCGGGCGACGAGAATCTCAGTGCCTTGCTGGAGATCTTCACCCAGCTCTACCGCGAGCCGGTGATCGTGCAGCGCTACGTGCCGGAAGTGCGGCAGGGCGACAAGCGCATCATCCTCGTCGAAGGCGAGGCGGTGGGCGCGATCAACCGAGTCCCCGCGGCGGGCGAGGTGCGTGCCAACATGCATGTCGGCGGCAAACCTGTGAAGACCGAGCTCTCGACACGCGAGCAACAGATCTGCAAGGCGATCGGCCCGGCACTACGCGAGCGTGGCCTTATCTTTGTCGGGATCGACGTCATCGGTGACTATCTGACGGAAATCAACGTCACCTCGCCGACCGGCATCCAGGAAATCAACCGCTTCAACGGCGTGCAGATCGAAGCGCTGACCTGGGATGCCATCGAGAAGAGGCGCGGCTGACGGCGACGGTATGAAGATCCTGCTTCTTGCGACGTTGCTAATCGCAGGCGCGACCATCAATCATGATGCTGCGGCGCAGGTGTCGTCCTGTGACGGGGGCACGCCATTTGACCGCTTTGCCTGCGACGTGCCCGCGCTGGGACTCCTCAACACCCAACTCCGCACGGCGGAATCGCAGACGGCTGCGACGCTGCCGGCTGATTTGCAGCCCGTATTCGCGGAGGCGGAAACGCAGTGGCGGAAATATGCCACCGACCTTTGCCTAGTGACCCCCGCCGCCCAGATCGGCGACAGCACGACGGCGGGGGAAGCGGTTCATTGCCTGGGCAGTGCCATCAGAGCGCGGATCAAGGACCTGCCCCGCTTTCGCGAGCGCCAGGGCGCCCTGACCTTCCTGCGCCGCGAAGTCTTTGCCGCAGGGCCCGTCATGGACATTCCGCCGAACAGCCAGACCGTTTGGTCGGTGGAAGCCGCCTATCCCACGGTTGAAGGTACGGCGCCCGCGTTTGCCATCTGGAACCAATTGGTGGCCGACCGCTTCGCGGCCCTGCTCGAATACGATCCCGCTTTTGGCGCGGCGATCCCGGTCACGACCGACGAACTCGTGGACTATTCGGTGCAATACGCGACGGAGCGGGCGATCGGCATCACCTGGCACTACTGGTCCTATGGCCACGGTGCGGCGCATGGCAATCCGGCCGACTTCGCCATGCACTACCGGCTCGATCAGGGCCGCGCGGTCTCGCCCGCCGATGTCTTTGCCGACGGCAGCGGCTGGGAAACGGCGCTGGCTCGGCTCGCCTTCGAAGAGCTGCGCCGGCAACTGCCGACAGGCCTGTTCGTCAACGGTCCTGCTGATATCGCGGCCACGGTGACGCAGCCCGAGCGCTGGCTGATCGGCGGCGACGGGCTGACCGTCTTCTTCAATGTCTATGAAGTGGCGGCCTATGCGGAAGGCCGCCAGGAAGCCAGGCTGCCCTGGAGCCGCCTGACCCGGTTCCTGAGGAACGGCGCGCCGCCAGACTTTGCGACCGCCTTCCCGGCATTTCTCCGGCGCTGACGGTGCAAATCTCGCAATAGACAGCGGCAGCGCGCTCGGCCATCGTCTGCAAATGGTGGCGCACATCCCCACGGTTGCCTTCCAGGGCATCGAGGTGCTTGACGTCGATGTGCAGGTGCACATGGCGGGCGGCCTGCCGTCGTTCCAGATCGTCGGCCTGCCCGACAAGGCGGTGGCCGAATCGCGCGAACGCGTGCGGGCCACGCTGGCGGCGATCGGCCTTGCCCTGCCGCCGCAGCGCATCACGGTGAATCTCGCGCCCGCGGATGTGCTCAAGGAAGGCAGCCATTTCGACCTGCCCATCGCGCTCGGCCTGCTCGTCACCATGGGCGTGCTGCCGGCCGACGAGATCGCGGGCTACACGGTGCTCGGCGAACTTGGCCTCGATGGATCGATTGCCGCCGTGGCGGGATCGCTGCCGGCGGCCATTGCTGCCCACGCCGCGGGGCGTGGTCTGATCTGCCCCGCGGCCAACGGCCCGGAAGCGGCCTGGGCGGGCGAAGTGGAAATCCTGGCGCCCGCCACGCTGCTCACGCTCGTCAACCACTTCAAGGGCACGCAGGTGCTGTCGCCGCCGAAGCCGGCAACCTTCGCCGACCTGATCGCTGCGCCCGACCTGCGGGACATCAAGGGGCAGGAGACGGCGAAGCGTGCACTCGAGATCGCCGCGGCAGGCAGCCACAACCTCTTGATGATCGGTCCGCCGGGTTCCGGCAAGTCGATGCTGGCGGCGCGCCTGCCCGGCATCCTGCCGCCGCTGACACCGGCCGAGGTGCTGGAAGTGTCAATGGTCGCCTCCGTCGCCGGCCAGCTGAAGGACGGCAAGCTGACGCGGCAGCGCCCCTATCGCGATCCGCACCATTCCGCCTCCGCGCCAGCCATGATTGGCGGCGGCACGCGGGTAAAACCGGGCGAGGTGACACTTGCGCATCTCGGGGTGCTGTTCCTGGACGAACTGCCGGAATTTCCGCGCGCAGTGCTGGAAACGCTGCGCCAACCTCTGGAGACCGGCAGCGTGACGATTGCGCGGGCCAGCGGCCATGTGACCTTCCCGGCCCGTGTGCAGCTGGTCGCAGCGATGAACCCCTGCCGCTGTGGCTACCTGACCGATGCGTCCCAGGCCTGCGGCCGGGCGCCGAAATGCGCTGCCGAATACCAGTCGCGCATCTCCGGCCCGATGTTCGACCGCATCGACCTGCATGTCGATGTGCCAGCCGTTTCCGCCGCCGATCTCAGCCTGCCGCCACCGGCCGAAGGCAGCGCTGCCGTGGCCGAGCGGGTGGCCACCGCCCGGGCGGTCCAGGCCGACCGCTATTCCCGGCTGGGCGGCGGGGCAAGGACGGTGCGCACCAATGCGGAAGCCGATGGCGAGCTGCTGATGGCGGTGGCAAGCCCGGATGAGCCCGGCCGTAAGCTGCTGTCGGATGCCGTCGATGCGCTGAAACTGTCAGCGCGGGCCTATCACCGCGTGCTGCGAGTCGCCCGCACTCTGGCGGATCTCGCCGGATCCGACGCCGTGCGCCGCATCCATGTCGCCGAAGCGCTGTCCTACCGGCGGCTCAGCCTAAAGTCCTGATTCCAGAACAAACGGCGTGCAGGTCCGGCCAAATCTGGTAATAAAGCGGCAGGTTTCGGGGGAAACGACACCATGGATTTCTGGTACAGCCTGCTCGTCTTTTCGCATGTCCTGCTGTTCGTCTACTGGCTGGGCGGCGACCTTGGCGTGTTCTACGGCAGTTTCACGCGCAACAATCCGAAGGTCGATCTCAAGACCCGCGCCACCATCGCCAAGGTCTGTGCCGACATCGACATGGCGCCGCGCACGACGCTGGTGCTGATCGCGCCGATCGGCTTTTCCATCGCCGCCTATCATGGCTGGTCCCCTATCACGGGCTCCTGGCTGGTGCTGCTCTGGATCTTCTCGGCGGCCTGGCTGTTCCTCGTCTGGTGGCAGCACCTCGCACACAACTCGCCGAAGAAGGCGTTCTGGACCCGGATCGACCTCTACATCCGCTGGGTCGCCATGGCATCGCTGGTGCTATCGGCGCTCTACTCGCTCTTCGTCATGCCGATCTACGGCCAGAGCTGGCTGGCTCTGAAGGTGCTGATCTATGGCGGCTGCATCGCCTGCGGAATTGGCATCCGCATCGCCGGCAAGCCGGGCTTCATGATGTTCCAGGAGATTCTGCGCGAAGGCTCGACGCCCGAACGCGAAAAAGCGATGAACGATGGTGCGCGCAACGCGCGCCGCTTCGTCAAGGGCATCTGGGTACTGGTCGCGCTCGCGGCCTTCATCGGCATCTGGAAACCGGATTTCACGCTCTAAGGGCCAAGGGACCGAAGCGCCATGGAATGGCAAGCCGTCTGGATCTTTCTCCACGTCATGCTGCTGGTGTACTGGCTCGGGGCCGACATCGGCGTGTTCTACTGCTCCTTCCACATCCGCCGGGCGGACTACTCCAAGGAAACGCGCCTCGCGGTTCTGAAGATCTCCGGCTTCATCAACCAGTTCCCGCTCGCCGTCGGCATCTTCATCCTGCCGGTCGGCCTGCAGCTCGCCGACGGCCTTGGCCTGTCGCCAATCCGGGACGAATGGCTGCTGATTCCCTGGGTACTGGCGGTGGCCTGGTTCCTGTTCAACCTGCATGTCGCGAAGAAGCGCGGATCGCCGGCTGGCCAGCGCCTCGCCCGAATCGACATCGGCATACGCGTCGCGCTGATCCTGGTCCTGGTCGTCTCGGCGATCTGGACCTTTGTGGCCGGTGAACCCTGGGGTGCCAACTGGATTGCCCTCAAGGTCCTGATCTTCGCTTACGTGCTGACCTGCGGCATCGGCATCCGGGTGACTTACCGCAATGCTGGCGCCGTCTTCGGCAAGCTGGCGGCCCTGCCGGCGACGACGCCGGAACTGGAAGCGGAAATCACGCGGCTGACGAAGGCCGTGAAGCCCTGGGTTCTCACCCTTTGGGCCGGTCTGGTGGTGATGGCCGCGGTCGGCATCACCCAGCCGTCGTTCTGAGGGGGAGCACAAATCATGGAATGGCAGGATTTCTTCAAGCTCCTCCACGTCCTCACCTTCGTCTACTGGGTGGGCGCGGATATCGGCGTGTTCTATGCGGCGCGGCTGGTGGTGAACCCAAAATACTCGCCGCAGACACGCGCCAGCCTTCTCAAGGTCCTCGACTGGATCGACCAGATTCCGCGCTACATGCTGCTCGCCACCTTCCCGGTCGGCGCCACCATGGCCGCCAACCTTCAAATCTCGCCGATCACGGGCTTCTGGCTCTATGCGGTGTGGATCGTGGCGATCGGCTGGATGTGGGTCATCACCCATCTGCACAAGCACCATGGCAAGCCCAAGGCGCTGGCGCAGGCGGACCTGGCCGCGCGAGCGCTCCTCATCGCCGCGCTGGTCGTGACCGGCATCATGAGCATCAACGGTGACGGCCCATTCCTGCGCGACTGGCTGGGCTGGAAGGTGCTGCTGTTCGGTTGCGCCGTCGCTTGCGGCTTCGGCATCCGAATCGCCTTCAAGCCGTTCGGCCCTGCTTTCGCCCAATTGATGAAGGAAGGTTCCTCGCCGCCGGTCGAGGCGGCGATGAAGAAGGCGCTCGACAATGCCGTGCCCTTCGTCATCGGCATCTGGGTCTTCGCCAGCGCGGCGGCGTTCCTGGGGCTGAGCCACGAACGGCTCTTTGGCAGCTGAACGGAGCACACCGATCCGCACCGCAGCACGATACGGATCAGCATCAGGGGGGCGGCGCGGTTCTGTTACCGCAGCCGCCCTTCTTGTTCTGGTGCTGGCGGGCACGGCGCAGGCGGCGCCCGAACACGGCATCGCCATGCACGGGGCGCCCAAATATCCCGCTAACTTCGCGCACCTCGACTATGTGCGGGCCGACGCGCCCAAGGGGGGCGAACTGCGCCGCGCGCTGACCGGCAGCTTCGATTCGCTCAACCACTATGTCATCAAGGGCAATCCGGGCGCCGGCCGCGAGCTTGTGCATGAGACGCTGCTGAAGCGGGCCTGGGACGAGCCCTTCACCATGTATGGCCTGGTCGCCGACACGGTCGAGACGCCGGACGATCGTTCCTGGGTTGCCTTTACCATCCGGCCCGAAGCGCGCTTCCACGACGGCTCGCCGCTCACCGTCGATGACGTGATTTTTTCCTTTGAGACCCTTCGTGACAAGGGACGGCCCAACCACCGGCTCTACTATCGCAAGGTCACCAAGGTGGAGCGCGTCGGTTCGCGCGGCGTGCGCTTCACCTTCCAGCCCGGCAGCGATGACCGCGAACTGCCTCTGATCATGGGCCTGATGCCCATCCTGTCGCGCAGCCACTACACGACGCACACATTCGACGAATCAACCCTGACGCCGCCGCTCGGCAGCGGCCCTTATCGCGTCGCCAGCGTCGATCCCGGGCGGTCGATCGTCTATGAGCGCGTGCCCGACTATTGGGGCAGGGATCTGGCGATCAACCGCGGCCAGAACAACTTCGAACGCATCCGCTTCGACTACTTCCGCGACTCCAATGTCGCCTTCGAGGCCTTCAAGGCCGGGCAGACCGACATCCGCCAGGAGACCAACCCGACCACCTGGGCGACGGGCTACGATTTTCCTGCCGCGAAGGACGGCAAGGTGGTGCTGGAGAAATTGCCGCAGGGCCGCCCCGAAGGCATGAGCGGCTATGTCCTCAATCTGCGGCGCGAGCTTTTCGCGGATCCCCGCGTGCGTGAAGCTCTAGGCCTTGCTTTCGATTTCGAATGGATCAACGCCAACCTGCTCTACGGCGCCTATGCACGCACCACGAGCTTCTTCGCCAACTCCGAGCTGGCAGCGGCGGGCGAACCGACGGCAGCGGAGCGCAAGTTGCTCGATCCGCTGAAGGCACAACTGGCACCCGCCGTGTTCGGGCCCGCGGCGATGCCGCCATCGACCGATGGGTCGGGCAACAACCGCGCCAATCTCGGCCGTGCCGACCAACTGCTCAAGGACGCGGGCTGGACGATCCGCAACGGAAAGCGCCGCCGTGCCGATGGCACCGAGCTTGCCTTCGAAGTGCTGCTGCTGTCGGCGCAGGACGAAAAGGTTGCCCTGACCTGGGCGCGCAGCCTGGAACGCCTGGGTGTGACCGCGCGTGTACGCACCGTCGATTCGTCGCAGTTCGAGCTGCGCCGCCGCACCTTCGACTACGAGGTCCTGGTGCACAACTGGGGCGTCACTCTGTCGCCGGGTAATGAGCAGGCGCATTACTGGGGTTCGGCGGCGGCGGCGGAAGAAGGCACGCGCAACTATATCGGCCTCAAGGATCCCGCGGTGGACCAGCTGATCACCCAGATCGTGGCCGCGCGCACGCGCGACGATCTGGTGGCGGCGACGCGCGCGCTTGATCGTGTGCTGCGCACCGGACATTACGTCGTGCCGCACTACTACTTGCCCGAAGACCGCGTGGCGCTGTGGAACCGGCTCGCTCACCCTGACGTCATGCCGACCTACGGTTATGTCATTGAAACCTGGTGGCAGGATCCGGCCAAGGCGGCCACCAATCCGCGCTAGCGACGGCGCGCGATCAACTTCAGGCCGGGCTTCAGGGCCAGGCGGCGGCGTATGTCGGTGAAGCCGTGCTTCTCCAGCAGGCGCGGCAGCGTTCGCTTGTCGAAATAGAGGCAATGCGACGGCGGGTCGAAGGCGTCCCAGTGCGTGATGTCGCGCGGGCGGCGCCAATGTCCGATGTCGGGTGTCGTCAGGTAGAGCACGGCACCCGTCGGCATCAGCGCGGCAATCGCGGCAACGAAGCTGTTGGCATCGGTCACATGCTCGATCACCTCCGAGCAATAGACCGCGTCGAACCAGGTGTCGGGATTCTGGCGCGCGAAGTCTTCGATGGTGCCCTGGATGAACGTGTTCCGGGGATAGTGCTGCTTCGCAAAGGCGACCGAAGCGGGATCAAGCTCCACCCCCGTGGCGTCGAAGCCGGCTTCGCGCGCGGCTTCCACCAGGAAACCCCCGCTGGCCCCGACGTCGAGCAGCCGAGGCTTGCTGATGCGTTTCGGCATCATTCCGATAAGGGCACGGGCGCGGCCACGCGACCGGCGCATCTTCTTGTCGACCTTGCTGAAATAGCCTTCGGTCGTGCCGGCATAGGCATCCGTGTACATCGCCGACACGGTGGCGGGTGCCGGAAGCGGGTGCAGCCAGGTGAAGCCGCAGACGCGGCAGCGCACGATGTCCATGCCCCGATGGGTCAGGAACGGTGCGGGATCGGTCGCGCCGCAAATCTGGCAGGACGGGCTGTCTGGCATGGGCGGACCATAGACAGCGCACAGGCCCGGTCAAGCCGAACGGATTCCTGACGGCGAAGGTGTTGTATACGCAACCTTTTGCCGCACCGCTTGTAGACAGGCCTGCATTTGGGCTATTGGGGACCGGGGAATCGAGGTGCCCGCGAGGGCATCGAAGAAGAACAGGGCTCCACGGAAAACCGACGGAGATGGAAGCAAACTCGCTGCTTTCCGCTGATGGCCGGTACGAAATCCGGCTCACGCGCGACCCTGCCGATATCGCAGCGTCGCAACGGCTGCGCTATCGCGTTTTCTATGAAGAGATGTCGGCGGTGCCGACGCCGGCCATGGCGCGTGAACATCGCGACATGGATCGCTTCGACGAAATCTGCGAACACCTGATGGTTATCGACCGGACGCGCGCGGCCGACGATGCCGTGGTGGGCACCTACCGCATGCTGCGGCACGAGGTCGCCCTCGCCCATGGCGGCCATTACACCGCCGACGAATATGACATCACGCCGCTGATCGCTTCGCTGGGCAGCCACAAGGCCTGCGAAATCGGCCGTTCCTGCGTGCACCGTGACTACCGCAACAACGCGACGATCCAGTTGCTGTGGCGCGGCCTGGCGAAATATTACGCCGACAACAACATCACACGGGTCTTTGGCTGCGCCTCGCTTGCCGGTACCGATATCTCGCGCATCGCTCTGCCGCTGTCCTACCTTTACCAGGAACATACGGCGCCGGCGGAATGCCGGGTACGCGCGCTGCCCGAACGCTACCAGTCGATGAATCTGATCCCACGCGACCAGATCGACGTGCGCCAGGCGTTGCGCGAAATGCCGCCCCTCATCCGGGCCTATATCCGGCTCGGCGGCTGGATCGGCGATGGCGCGGTGATCGACAGCCAGTTCGGCACGACGGATGTCTTCGTCATCCTCTACATGGAAAACGTGCCGGAGAAGTACCACGCTCATTACGAGCGTGATGGGGCCCTGGTTACCGGCTAGTTTTATCCACAGGCCTTCGCCTGGGATGAGACGTCGCCCGCTGGCGGCTGCGCGGGACCGTGGTAACGTCCGCCCCGCATGGTTGCCCTGACCGACATCGATGATGTGAAAGAACCGGCGCTGCCGCCGGATGCGACGCCGCTGATGGCGCAGTATCTCACGATCAAGGCCGAGCATCCGGATTGCCTGCTCTTCTACCGAATGGGCGACTTCTACGAGCTCTTCTTCGACGACGCGGTCAAGGCGGCCGGCGCACTCGATATCGCGCTGACCAAACGCGGCAAGCATGCGGGCGAGGATATCGCCATGTGCGGTGTGCCGGTGCATGCGGCCGACGCCTATCTCTCCCGCCTGATCCGCAAGGGTTTCCGCGTCGCGGTCTGCGAACAGGTCGAAGACCCGGCAGAGGCGAAGAAGCGCGGCGGCAAGTCGATCGTCCAGCGCGCAGTCATCCGCGTGGTGACCCCGGGCACGCTGACAGAAGACACGCTGCTCGACGCGCGCCGCCACAACTACCTGACCGCGCTTGCCCGTGCCGGCGGCGCCTATGCGCTCGCCTGGCTCGACGTCTCGACCGGCGAGCCGGCGGTTCAGATGACGGATGCTGACGCGCTCGATGCCGAGCTGGCGCGGCTTGAGCCCGGTGAACTGCTGGTGCCCGACAGTCTGCTTGCCGAACCGGCCCTGTTCGATTTGTTCGCGCGCTGGAAGGGAGTGCTGACGCCGCTTGCCAAGGCGGGGGACAGTGTCGGCGCCGAGCGGCGCCTCGCGCAGGTCTACAAGGTGGCGACGCTCGATTCCTTCGGCGAATTCTCGCGCGCGGAAGTCGCGGCGCTCGGCGCCCTGATCGACTATGTCGAGCTGACGCAGAAGGGCAAGGTGCCGGCACTGCGTCCGCCCCGGCGCGAGGCCGCCGACGGCACCATGGCGATCGACGCGGCGACCCGGCGCAATCTCGAGCTCACACAGAATCTGTCCGGCGTGCGCGACGGAACTCTGCTGGCGGCCATCGACCGCACGATGACGGGTGGGGGCGCGCGCCTTCTCGCCGCGCGGCTCTCGGCGCCGCTTACCGACCCTCTGGCGATCGGGGCGCGCCATGACGCGATCGATTTCTTTGTATCGGCGGCGATATTGCGGGGCGTCGTGCGCGATGCGCTTCGGCGAGCGCCAGACATGGAACGGGCGCTGTCCCGCCTGTCGCTGGGGCGGGGTGGTCCGCGCGATTTGTGCTGCGTGCGCGATGCCCTGACGGTGGCGCGCGAGTTGAAAGCGTCTCTGGCGCAGGCCGATGGTCTTGTGCGGCCAACGCCCATCCAGACGACGGCCGCGAATCTCGGCATCCATGACCTGCTGATCGACCGGCTGGCGCGGGCCGTCGCGACCGACCCGCCGCTGCTGACGCGCGATGGCAACTTCATTGCGCCAGGCTATGCGCCGGAACTCGACGAGTTGCGGGTGCTGCGCGACGATAGCCGCCGGCTGATTGCCGACCTGCAACGCCGCTATGCCGAGGAAACCGGCATTGCCAGCCTGAAGGTGCGGCACAACAACGTGCTTGGCTATTTCGTCGAGATCACGCCGTCCCATCTCGACCGCTTCACCAAGGACCTGCCAGATGCAGTGCGCAGCCGCTTCATCCACCGGCAGACGATGGCCAGCGCGGCGCGCTTCACGACGGTGGAACTCGGGGAGCTGGAAGGCAAGGTGAGCGCCGCGGGCGATCGCGCGCTGGCGCTCGAGCTCAAGCTGTTCGCCGACCTGGTCGGGGAGGTCACGGGGCGCGGCGCGGAATTGTCGCGGGCGGCCGGCGCGCTCGCCGACCTAGACGTGGCATCGGCCCTCGCCGTGCTGACGGTAGAGAACCGCTGGGTCCGCCCTGTCGTCGACCGTTCGCTTACCTTCGATATCAAGGCTGGTCGCCATCCGGTGGTGGAGGCGGCGCTCGCGGGAGCGGGCGACAGCCATTATGTCGCCAATGACTGCGACCTCGGGCCGGAGCAGCGCCTGTGGCTCATCACAGGCCCCAACATGGCGGGCAAGAGCACCTTCCTGCGCCAGAACGCGCTGATCGCGATCCTGGCGCAGTCGGGTTCTTTCGTACCGGCCGATGCTGCCCATATCGGCGTGGTCGATCGTCTGTTCAGCCGCGTGGGCGCGGCCGACGATCTCGCGCGCGGGCGCTCGACCTTCATGGTCGAGATGGTCGAGACCGCGGCGATCCTCAACCGCGCCGGTGAGCGCGCGCTTGTCATCCTCGACGAGATCGGCCGGGGTACGGCTACCTTCGACGGCCTTTCGATCGCCTGGGCGACGGTTGAGTTTCTGCATGAGAGCTGCCGCAGCCGTGCGCTGTTCGCGACGCACTACCATGAACTCACGGCGCTTGCGGCGCGGCTGCAACGTCTCAGCAACCACACCATTCGCATCAAGGAGTGGAAGGGCGACGTCGTCTTCCTGTACGAGGTTGTGCCCGGGGCGGCCGACCGTTCCTATGGCATCGCGGTGGCGAAGCTTGCGGGTCTGCCGACGGCGGTGCTCGCCCGGGCGGAAGAGGTGCTCTCCGCGCTGGAGCAGAGCGACCAGAGCGGCCGCGCCCTGCAGCTGGCCAACGACCTGCCGCTCTTTGCCCAGACGCCTGCTCGGATCGCGAAGCGGAAGGGCCCGTCCGCCGTCGAGACGGCACTGACCGCGATCAATCCCGACGAGCTCAGCCCGCGCGATGCGCTGGCGGCGCTGTATGAGCTGAAGCGCGCCATGGCTGCCTCGAAAAACGACGCCTGACCTCTGTCATTTGAGGTGGTCTTGCGTCGCGCCCATGCGCGTGACGCAAGCCCTTGCTTGCGCGGCCTCCATCCAGCCCCTACCGTTGCCGCAAGTAGAAATCAGGGAGTGGTTATGGTCGAGCGGGCCGAAGGCGCGTCGCGCCCCGCGATGGGTGCCTATGTGGTCCTGGTCGTCGCCATGTTCATTGCCTCGGCCAATCCCGTTGTGGGCCGCGGCATTATCCAGGATGTGCCGCCCTTTGCGCTCAGCTTCTGGCGATTTGTCGCCGCCGCTGTCGCGCTCGCTCCCTTCGCCATCGGCCCGCTGCGTCAGCAACGGGCACAGTTCGGCCGACAGTGGCGACGGCTGGCTGCGATGGGGCTTGTCGGCTTCGCAGGCTACAACGCCTTCCTCTATCTTGGTGTGCAGACGACCACGGCGATCAACGCGTCGCTGATCACCACCATGGCGCCGGTGGCCATCCTGGCACTCACCTGGATGATCTATCGTGAGCGTATCGGAGCCATCGGGGTCGGCGGCATGGTGCTGGGCCTTCTCGGCGTTGCCGTCACCGTGACGCACGGCGATCTCGCCGTCCTCTACCGGCTGGCGCTCGTGCCGGGCGACCTTCTGATGGTGCTCGCGGTGCTGTGCTTCGCCTTCTACTCGTTGCTGTTGCGCAAGCTCGAGCCCGGCACCAATCCCATTGCCTTCATGTTTGTTGTCGACTTGTGGTCGATTCTTGCCATCACGCCGTTCTACATGTGGGAGCTCGCGCAGGGCCAAAGCTTTGTCCTGACGTGGAGTGCGCTTGCCGCCATTCTCTATGTCGGTGTCATGGCCACCGCGGTGTCCTTCACGATGTACACGCAGGCCGCCACCGTGGTTGGCGCCAGCGCGGCGGCCCAGGTGATCTACCTCACACCGGTGTTCGCCTCCGTCATGGCCGTTGTCTTCCTGGGCGAATCCTTTGGCTGGCACCATGTGATCGGAGGCCTGTTCATCTGCGCGGGCATCTATTTCTCGACGCGCGCGCTGCGCTCACCGCGCGCCTGATCGCGCATGAACCGTGTGCTCGCATGGGTGCTGAACCCCTACATCCTGCTGACGCTGACCATGGTGGTGGGTTCGGCCAACCTTGTGGCGGGGCGCGGCGTGGTGGGCGACGTGCCACCGCTCACACTGTCCTTCTGGCGCTGGTTCACCGCCGTCGTGGTGGTGCTACCCTTCGGCATCCGGCCGCTGATCGCGCAGCGCGGCCTGCTCCTGCACCACTGGCGGCTTCTCCTTTGCATCAGCGCCATCGGCATTGCTGCCTTCAACTCCTTCCTCTACCTCGGGCTGCAGACAACGACGGCGCTCAATGGCAGCCTGATCCTGGCGGCCATCCCGGTCATAACGGTTGCCCTTGCATGGATCGTGTTTCGCGAAAAGATCGGCTGGCGCATCGCGATGGGGATGGTGTCCGCTTTGCTCGGCGTGACGATCATCATCCTGCAGGGCCAGCCCGCGCTGCTGCTCGATCTTGCCTTCAACCGCGGCGACATTCTGGTTCTCATCGCGGTGCTGTGCTGGGCGGTCTATTCGATTCTGCTGGGCCGCCTGCCCACCGGCATTCAACCGATGTCGCTGATGCTGATCACGGCCTTTCTGGGCTGGGTCCTGCTCATCCCCTTTTACGGTTGGGACCTTGCCGCGGGCCGCACGATGGTGCTGACGACAAACACGCTCATCGCCATCCTCTATGTCGGCATCTTCGCGTCTGTCATCGGCTATGCGGCTTTTGCCAAGGGTGTGGCGATGGTCGGCGCCAATGTGGCGGCGCAGTTCACCTATCTCAATCCGCTGTTCGGCGGGGCCTGGGCGATCCTGCTACTGGGTGAGGAACTCCACCCCTATCACATCGCCGGGGCGATGCTGATCTTCCTTGGCATCTATCTCGCCACCAGCGGCGGCGTGCGCGTGCGGAAACCGGCATGAGGGACACAACCAAACCATGGTGGGGCCCGCTCGGCTCGCCTTATGTGCTGCTGGTCCTCACCTATGTGTGCTGGGCGGGAAACACCGTCTTCGCGCGGGGCGTGGCGGGTGAAGTACCGCCCATGCACCTGTCCTTCTGGCGCTGGACGGTCGCGTTGCTGGTGCTGGTGCCCTTCGGCTGGAGGGCGATGTGGGCCCAGCGTGCGATCTATCGGGAATATGTTTGGCGCCTGCTGTTCATCTCCATCACCGGCATCACCGCCTTCAACTCTCTGATCTACCACGCGGTGCAGTTCACGACGGCGATCCATGCTTCGTTGCTGACGGCGACCATCCCCGCCGCGGGCGTCGTCCTTTCCTATCTGGTCTATCGCGACACCATCAATATGCGCACGGCGCTCGGCATGGTCGCGGCCTTTGTCGGCGTGGTGGTCATCATCGGTCATGGTGATGTGGGGGTGCTGCTGGGCCTTGCCTTCAACAAGGGCGACCTCCTTGCGCTTGGCGCGGTGATCGCCTGGGCCGCCTACTCAGTGGCCCTGAAAGGGATGCCCAAGACTTTGGACTCCATTGGCTTCCTGTTGGCCACCATGATCATCGGCCTCCTCTTCATTGCACCGCTCTACCTGCGCGAGGTGTTTGCCGGCCAAACCATGGTGGTGTCGTTGGGCAATGTCGTGGGGATCGTCTATCTCAGCGTTTTCGCCTCCGTCCTGGGCTTCGTGTTCTTCACGAAGGGACTGGCGATGGTGGGCCCCAACGTTGCCAACCAGTTTAACTATCTTTCGCCAGTCTTTTCTGGCGCCCTGGCGATTCTCCTGCTCGGCGAACAGCTGGAATGGTTCCACGTCGCCGGCCTGGTGCTGATCCTGTTTGGCGTCTGGTGCGCCACGTCTCGTCGAGCGGCGAAGGCAGCGCCGCCCGAAGCCGCATGACCCGCGTCCTGCCACCCTGGCTGCTTCTTGTCCTGGCGACACTGTTCTGGGGCCTCAACACCGTCATCGGCCGGGCGGTTGTGGGCGAGATTCCGCCGGTCGCGATGTCCTTCTGGCGGTGGACCATCGCCACGCTGGTCATCCTGCCCTTTGCCTTGCCGACCCTGATCCGCCAATGGGCGGTGGTGCGGGCGCATTGGCGGATCCTGGTGCTGCTCGGCGTGCTCGGTGTCGGCGTCTACAACACGCTGCTCTACATCTCGCTCAACAGCACTAGCGCGGTGAATGCCGCCTTGCTGAACGGCTTCTCGCCGGCAGCCACCGTGTTCTTCACCTGGCTCGTGGTGCGCGAAGCGATCAGCCGGCGCACGGCGATCGGCATGTTCATCTCGCTGGTCGGGCTCATCGTCATTGTGACGCGCGGAGACCTTGCGGTGCTGACCGGCCTTCGCTTCAACCTAGGCGACCTGCTGATGATCCCGGCGGTCGTTTGCTGGTCGCTCTACACCGCGCTGCTGCGGTTCAAGCCGAAGGAGCTCGACGGATTCGCCTTCATCCTGCTGACCTTCCTGGTCGGGCTGGTGGTAGTCGGCACTGCCTATGCCTATGAGCTTTCGACGGGTGCGGGCTTCGCGCTGACGACGGAAAACCTCGCCGCGCTCGCCTATGTCGGCACGCTGCCGTCACTCGTGTCCTACATTTTCTGGAATGCGGGCGTGCTGGCGCTGGGCGCCAACCGCGGGGTGCAATTCTACAACCTGGTGCCGGTGTGGGGCACGCTACTGGCGGTGCTGCTGATCAGCGAAGCTTACCAGTTCCACCACTTCGCTGGCATGGTGCTCATCCTTGCCGGCGTCTGGCTCGCCACCGCCCGGCCCGCAGGTGCGAGCCGGGCGTAAGTCAGGCTACTTCGCTTGCGCCTCGCGCTCGCGAATCGACTGTGTCGCGCCCGCATTGGCGAGGAACAGGCCCACCACCAGCACGGCAAGCGCAATCCACACCCACAGGCTCGGCACGTCGTTGAACATGATCAGCGCCCAGAGGAAGCCGGCACCGACGCTGACATAGTTGAACTGGGCGAAGAACACGGGCCCAGCCATGCGGATAATCTCGAACAGCACGAGGAAGGTCAGGCCATTTACCGCCGATGCCCAGAGCACGCCAAGCACGGCATCGCCGCTGAGGTCACCGATCCAGACGAAGCCTTCCACTGCCAGCATGATGACGAACAGCACGGCGGCGGACACGATCAGCACGCCAGCTGACAGCGTCGCCGACGTGCTCGCCGCCGGACGCAGCAGCGCGACCGACACGTTGTTCATGGCGAAGCCCAGCGGACCGAGCAGGGCCAAAAACAGCCAGCCCGCCATATCGGGTGACGGGAGGCCGCCCTTTGGCAGAACGATCAGCAAGATGCCCAAGAAGCCAAACAACACCCCCGCCACGCTAATCCAGCGGAAGCGTTCCAGCCGCAGCAGGAAGGCGAAAAGATAGGTAAGCGCCGGGGTGAGCGCGAGCAGCAGCGTCACCACCAGCGCCGGCAGCTTGTTGGCGACGAAGGAGAAGACAATGAAGGGCACGATGAAGCCAAAAAGGGCCGTGACGCCGTATTGTCGCAAATGGGCGCTGCTGGTCCCGGGCCTTTCGCCCTGGATCAGGCCGATGCCAAGCAGGACCGCGCCGGCTATGAAGGCCTGGTAGAAGGTGAAGGCAACAAAGGGGAACCCGCCCTCGATCGCAATCTTGTTGGCTGAGAAAATCGTCCCGTAGGCGGCGCCGCCGATCAGCAACAGGATCAGTGGCCAGCTACGGGAGGCGGCAGGGGATGAGCCCTCGGGCATTTCGTGTCTCCATGATGTGCTGCAAGACGGGGACAGGGTCGGCTACGCGAACTGCGAAGACGTTAGGAGGGGCTGGACTCAGCGTCAAAGCCTAATCCGCCCGCTTGCGCCAAGCGGGCGGAAGGGGCAGTTATCAGGGGATGGCGAAGATCCCGAACCAGCGCGCGCTGATCGACCGTCGGCTGTTGGCCGAGCGGCTGGACAGCATTGCCTGGGACGGCAACGTGAAATCGTCCGAAACGCGTGCCAAGGTGCTGGCCGCTGCCGCCGAGGCGCTCAAGGCCGGGCGGGCCGAGGTACAGCACCGCCTCGAAACCGGCACACATGGCCTTGCCGCAGCCCACGCTACCAGCTTCGTGGTCGATCAGATCATCCGCTGCCTCTACGACTACACCGTGCGCTACGTATACCGCGCCACCAACCCGACTGCGGGAGAGCGCCTGTCGGTGGTCGCGGTTGGCGGTTATGGCCGTGGCGAGATGGCGCCCTTCTCGGACGTCGATCTATTGTTCCTGCATCCGTACAAGGTCACCGCTTGGGGCGAGCAGACGATCGAGTATCTGCTCTACTTGCTGTGGGATCTCGGCTTCAAGGTTGGCCAGGCGATTCGCAGTGTCGATGAGTGCATTCGTATGGCCAAGCAGGACGTCACCGTGCGCACGGCGCTGCTCGAGGCGCGTTTCCTGTGGGGCGACCACGAACTCTACGAGGAGTTGCGCCGGCGCTTTGCGGCCGAGGTGGTGGAAGGCACCGGCTATGACTTCGTGGAAGCAAAGCTCGCTGAGCGTGATGCGCGCCACAAGCGGCTGGGCGATTCGCGCTATCTCGTCGAACCCAATGTGAAAGACGGCAAGGGCGGGCTGCGCGACCTGCACACGCTGTTCTGGATCGGCAAATATCTCTATGGCGTCAACTCCGTCGACGACCTGGTCGAGAAGGGCGTGCTCAGCCGCGAGGAGCTGATACAGTTCCGCAAGGCAGAAGACTTCCTTTGGGCCGTGCGCTTCCGCCTGCATCTGCTGGCGAAGCGGGCAGAAGAACGCCTCACCTTCGACCGCCAGCCCGAGATCGCGGAAAAGCTGCGCTACCGCAGTCATGGCCGGCTCAGGCCGGTCGAGCGCTTCATGAAGCACTACTTCCTTGTCGCCAAAACGGTGGGTGATCTGACGCGCATCTTCTGCGCCCAGATCGAAGACCAGCAGAAGCGCAAGCCGCGTTTCTCGCTTGCCCGTCTGGGCTTTGGCCGTCATGAAGTTGACGGCTTCGTCGAGGAAGGTGGCCGCCTCAGTGTCGTCCACGAGAATGACTTCGCCCGTGATCCGGTGAAGATGATCGCTGTCTTCGACGTGGCGCAGGAACGCGGCGTCGAGATCCACCCCAATACCCTGCGCCTGCTGACGCAGAACCTGCGCGCCATAGACGACCGCGTGCGCCGTGATCCGGAAGCGAACGCGCGTTTCCTGACGATCCTGACCTCGCGCAAGGATCCGGAAACGACGCTGCGCCAGATGAACGAAAGCGGCGTATTCGGCCGCTTTGTTCCCGATTTCGGCCGTGTCGTGGCGCAAATGCAGCACGACATGTATCACGTCTACACGGTGGACGAGCACACGATCCGCGCCATCGGCATCCTGTCCGAGATCGAGAAGGGCGCGCTCGACAGCGACCATCCGCTGGCGACGAAGATCGTGCACGAGATTTCATCGCGTCGTGTTCTCTATCTCGCGGTGCTGCTGCACGACATCGCCAAGGGGCGCGGTGGCGATCATTCCGAACTCGGTGCCGAGGTGGCGGAGCGGCTGTGCCCTCGCCTTGGCCTCGACGCGGCGGAAACCGAAACCGTGGCCTGGCTGGTGCGCTATCACCTTGCCATGAGCACCAACGCCTTCAAGCGCGACATTCACGACCCGAAGACGATCGCCGACTTCCGCGCGCTGGTGCAAAGCCCGGAACGGCTGCGCCTGCTGCTTGTCCTGACGGTGGCCGATATTCGCGCCGTGGGGCCTGGCCGCTGGAATGGCTGGCGTGGTGAACTGCTGCGCGACCTCTACTACACAACACAGGAAGCGATGTCGGGCGGCCTCTCGGCATCGGCCACCAGCGAACGCGCGGCGGCGGCGCATGATGCGCTGCGCAGGAACCTGCCGGATTGGAATGAGGAGGCGGTGGAGGCCCACGTCGCGCGCTTCTACCGGCCCTACTGGCTGTCGGTCGACCGGGAAACGCAGGCGCGCCACGCACGGTTGATGAGGGATGCGGACTCGGCGGAAAAAACCCTGGCGGTTGCGACGCATATCGACACGTTCCGTGCCGTCACCACGGTCACGGTCTACACCACGGATCACCCTGGGTTGTTTGCGCTGATTGCTGGCGCCATCGCGGTGTCAGGCGCGTCCATCGTCGATGCCAAGGTTCACACGACGTCGGACGGCATGGCGATCGACACGTTCTGGATCCAGGCTGACGATCGCACCGCCTTTGACAAGCCCGATCGGCTGAAGCGCCTGTCGCAGAATATCGAAAAAGCGCTGCTCGAACGCATGGATGTTGACCGTCTGCTGGCTCAGCGAACGAGCTCGCTGCCGTCGCGCACCAGTGTCTTCGTGGTGCCGCCGCGCGTGCTGATCGACAACAAGGCGTCAAGCCTGCACACCGTGATCGAGATCAACGCGCGCGACCGGCCTGGACTTCTCTATGATGTGACGCGCGC
>CANJEJ010000002.1 GCA_947473325.1 Alphaproteobacteria bacterium
CATTGTCGCGGCGGAACAGCGCGAGCTGGTCCTCGCTCATGCCGGACAGTTCATGCCCGGCGACGGTGATGCGCCCGGCGCTCGGCCGCTCCAGCCCGGCCATGATCGTCATCATGGTCGACTTGCCGGAGCCCGACGGGCCGACCACGCCGACGGCCTCGCCCTCGAAAATGGCGAGGTCGATGCCGCGCAGGATGTGCACCGCGCCCGCCGTGCTCGACAGGGTCAGGTGCACGCCTTCCAGGCTGACCAGGGTTTTGCGTGCGCCGCCGCTGAGGGAGGTGTCCGGGGTCATGTGATTGTTTCGTGAGGGCCCGGGAAACTGGTTGCGGCGAAGCGAAGGTGCCCCAAATATCGGGACAACGAACGGGTTTTCAATGCTGCGCCCCCTGCTTGCCTTCACGTTGATGTGGTTATTTGCCGGGTCCGCTCTGGCCCAGGGCGCCGCCGTGGCCGAGCGGCCCCTGACCATCGCCGCCTTTGGTGACAGTCTGACCGCGGGCTATGGGCTTGAGGCGAAGGACGGCTTTGCCGCGAAGCTCGAAGTGGCGTTGCGGGCGGCGGGCGAGAATGTGCGGGTGTCCAACGCCGGCGTCTCGGGCGACACCACCGCGGGCGGCCTCGCCCGCGTCGACTGGGTGCTCGGCGACAAGCCGGACATCGTCATCCTGGAACTTGGCGCCAACGACATGCTGCGCGGCCTGTCGCCGGCCAGGGCCGAGGCCAACCTCGACGCCATCCTGGCGAAGCTCGGGGAACGGAAGATTCCCGTACTGCTCGCCGGCATGCTCGCCTCGCGCAGCCTAGGCAGCGACTACACGAAGGAATTCGATCCGCTCTACCGGCGCCTTGCCGACAAACACAGGGTGCCGCTCTATCCCTTCTTCCTTGACGGTGTGGCGCTCGACCAGGCGCTGAATCAGCCGGATTTGCTGCATCCGAACGCCAGGGGCGTCGATGTCATTGTCGCCCGTATCCTGCCGCAGGTGCGCCAGCTGATCGCCACCACCCGCGCGGCGGCGCGTCCGCCGGCCTGATCTTTCGTCCCCGGTCCTCGCCATGATTCGCCTGTTCGTCGGGCTGTCGCTGCCCGAAGACGTTATCCGCCAACTCGCGCTGCTCGGCGGCGGCATTCCCGGCGCGCGCTGGATGGGCGAAGAGCAGTTGCATCTCACGCTGCGCTTCATCGGCGAGGTCGATGGCCCCACCTTCGACGATATCCGCCTTGCCCTGTCGGCCGTGCAGTCGCCTGCCTTCGACCTCACCCTCGCGGGCATGGGTCACTTCGGCGACGGGCGGAAGCTGCGGGCCCTGTGGGCCCGCGTCGCATCGGCGCCTCTCCTGACCGGCCTGCAGGAACGTGTCGAATCGGTGCTGGTGCGGGCGGGCGTGCCGGCCGAGACGCGCAAGTTCACGCCGCATGTCACGCTGGCGCGGCTTCGTGACGCACCCGTGGGCCGGGTCACCAATTTCCTGGTGGCGCACGGGCTCTTTTCGGCGGGGCCCTTCCGGGTTGACGAATTTCACCTGTTTTCCAGCCATCCTTCGTCCGGCGGATCGGTCTATGATGTCGAGGAAAGCTATGCGTTGGACTGACCGGAAGGGGACCACCGGTGAGCGTGGCAGACGAGACCGACTGCAAGCATGAGGCGGGTATATTCACCCCCGTCATCGATCGCTCGCGCTGCGAGGGCAAGGAAGACTGCGCCACGGTCTGCCCCTATGGCGTGTTCGAGATCCGCAAGCTGACGCCCGAGGAAAAGAAGCCCCTGTCTTTCCTTTCCCGCCTCAAGGCCACGGCCCATGGCAACCGCCAGGCCTTTGCCACGCTGGCCGACCAGTGCCATGCCTGCGGCCTCTGCGTCATCGTCTGCCCGGAGCAGGCGATCAAGCTGACCCGCCGGACCGTGCCGGCATGAGCGACGGCTCGGAAGCGTTCAAGCCGCTCGGCCGGCTTGAACGTCTGCAGCGCTGGCTCGAGATCAGGCTCGGCTACGAATTCCTCTGCCAGACCTGCAACCGCATGGATCTGGCAGAAGAGGGCGAAGGCGGCGGCGGCTGTATCGGCATGTGCCGCATGACCGACCAGGAGCGGGCACAGGACTATCTGGCCGGCTCCGACGCCTACATCCCGCGTTACCGCAACCGCCGGCGGCTCGGCGGCTAGGTCCCCCCGGCCTCGCGGCACAGCCCGTCGAGATAGGCGCGCAGGGTCTTCAGCGCCTCAAGGTCGGCGCGGTAGATGCGGCTCGTGCCCTGCCGTTCCTCGCTCACCAGCCCGGCCTCGCGCAGCACCTTCAGGTGCTGGGACACGGCCGGGCGCGACACCGGCATCAGCCCCGCCACCTGGTTGACCGTTCGGGGCCGCCCGGCAAGGCGGACGAACAGGGCGTGGCGGGTTGGATCGCCCAAAGCGAACAGCATTTTTTCGTAAGCCATTACTTATTTAAGCAATTACTTATTCAGTAATCAAGCGCTTTCAGCCTTGTGCGCCGAAGGTGGTCCAGCAGCCCGTCGCTGGCCGCCTCGATCAGGTCCAGAACCTGCTCGAAGCCGTCGGGCCCGCCATTATAAGGGTCCGGCACGTCCTTCAGGCCAAGCCGGGGCGCGAAGCGCAGGAACAGGTAGGCGCGGTCGGCATGGTCCGGCGTGGCCAGCGCCTGCAGGGCGCGCAAATGGCCGCGGTCCATCGCCAGCAGCAGGTCAAAGCGGCTGAAGTCCTGCGCCGTCACCTTGCGGGCGCGCTGGGCCGACAGGTCGACGCCCCGGCGCAGGGCCGCTTCGCAGCTGCGCGGATCGGGCGGCTCGCCGATGTGGTAGCCATGGGTGCCGGCCGAATCGAGGGTGAAGCGATGGGCCAGCCCGGCCATGCCCGCCCGGGCCCGGAACACACCTTCGGCGGTGGGCGAGCGGCAGATGTTCCCGGTGCAGACAAACAGAAGGTTGATGGTCGGCGCGCCGTTTTGCGGCTTTTCCGGCGGTGCGTTCTGGCTATCTTTCATCGCCTCAGTCCTAGCGAAATTCGTCGCCGTGCCCAAGGTCGCCTTCACCGGACAGCTACAGCGCTTCCTGCCCGCCCCCAGCATGGAGGCGGCGGGCAATTGCGTACGCGCCGTGCTCGATGACGTGTGCCGGCAGAACCCGCGCCTAGGCGCCTATGTCCTCGACGAGCAGGGCAGCCTGCGCAAGCATGTCACGGTCTTTGTCGGCGACCGCCAGATCGCTGACCGCCTCACTCTGTCCGACCCCGTGGGACCGGGCGAGGAAGTCTATGTCCTGCAGGCCCTGTCGGGCGGTTGATAGCAGTCGGGAGACGCAGCATGAGCAATCGTATCCTTGTCGGCACGAAGAAGGGCCTGTTCGACCTGCGACGCACGGGCGCGGGCTGGTCGGTCGGGACGGTGCACTTCCTGGGCGATCCTGTCTCCGCCGTGCTGGGCGATCCGCAGTCCGGCACGCTCTACGCCGCCCTGGCGCTCGGCCATTTCGGCAACAAGCTGTGGGCGAGCCACGACGACGGCAGGACATGGACCGAGCGCGTCGCTCCGGCCTTCCCGCCGAAACCCGAAGGCACAGAGGATCCGCATCCCTGGACCGTGCACTCGGTCGGGATGCTGGAACCCGGTGGCGTGCCCGGCCGTATCTGGGCCGGAACCGTGGGCGGCGGCCTGTTCCGCTCCGACGACCACGGCGAGAGCTGGATTCTCAACCGCCCACTCTGGGACCAGCCGGAGCGGCAGAAATGGATGGGCGGCGGCAACGACCAGGCGAGCGTCCATTCCATCTGCGTGCATCCCGCCAATGCCAACGACCTCGTGGTTGGTGTTTCCGTTGGTGGCGCATGGCGCAGCCGCGATGCCGGCGCCACCTGGTCGCTGATCGGCGACGGTCTCGTGGCGGACTACATGCCGCCCGAACTGCAGGGTGCGAAGGAAGCGCAGGATCCCCATCGCGTCGTGCAGGCCCGAAGCAATCCCGACCGGCTATGGTGCCAGCATCACAACGGCATCTTCCGCTCCGACGATCGCGGCACGACCTGGACGCGCATCACCAGCGCGAAACCGTCAGCCTTTGGCTTCGCCGTCGCCGTGCATCCCGACAAGCCTGACCGCGCCTGGTTCGTGCCGGCGGTGAAGGATGAAAAGCGGTATCCGGTCGATGGCAAGCTTGTCGTCTCGCGAACGGATGACGCCGGCAAGAGCTTCGCCGTGCAGACCAACGGCCTGCCACAGCAACCGGCCTATGACCTCGTGTACCGCCATGCGCTCGACATCGACGGCAGCGGCGAACGCCTGGCCTTCGGATCCACCACCGGCGGCGTGTGGGTGTCGGAAAACGGCGGCGAACGCTGGGCCGAACTGCCTGCACGGCTACCGCCCATCGCCTGCCTGCGCTTCGCGGCGTGACGGAACGCATCGTCATCCTGACCGGCGCCGGCATCTCGGCTGACTCTGGCGTCGATACGTTCCGCGACCCGAACGGCATCTGGGCGAAGCACAACGTCGAGGACGTGGCGACGCCGCAGGGCTTCGCGCGCAACCCGGCGCGGGTTCATGAATTCTACAACGGCCGCCGCCGCGGCCTCGGCAGTGTCCAACCCAACGCCGCGCACCGGGCGCTGGCACGCCTGGAAGCGGAATTTCCCGGCGAGGTGCTGGTCGTCACCCAGAACGTCGATGACCTGCATGCACGCGCGGGTTCGCGCAACGTCATCCACATGCATGGCGAACTTGCCAAGGTGCGCAACGCGCGCACCGGACAGGTCTTCCCGTGGCAGGACGATCTGTCGGTTGATTCCCGCTGCCCCGTCAGCGGCGAAGCCGGCGTGCTGCGCCCGCATGTCGTGTGGTTCGGCGAGATGCCGCTGCTGATGAACGAAATTGCGGCGGCGCTCGACGCCTGCGACCTCTTCGCCTCCATCGGCACGTCAGGCAATGTCTATCCGGCGGCGGGCTTTGTCGCCGAGATGCGCACGCTGGGCCTCGCGCACACGGTGGAGATCAATCTCGAGCCGTCGCAGGGCGCGTCGCTGTTCGCGGAACAGATCTATGGCCGCGCGGCTGAGACGGTGCCGGCCTGGGTGGATCGCATCCTGCGCGGCTAGTCCGCCGCCACCACCAGCATCGGGGCATGGAGCAGGGCGAGAAGGTCGGCGAGCGGCAGACCGCCCAGCATCGGCGCGTGCTCGCCGATCACAATCAGCCCACCACCTGCCTGCAGCAACGCGTCTTCCAGGGCGGCCGGGCCGTGATCCGTCACGCCGATGAAGCGCGCGGATACACCCAGCGCGGCCAGCCGTTCCCCCGCCCGCTGCCGCAACAGTTGGCGCTCCGCTGCATCGCCGGGCGAAACGACAACCAGTGTCTGGCCGCCGGCGCCGGCAAGCCGCGCAGCAATGGCGAGCGCGCGGTCGGCAGCCGCGCCGCCGTCGAACACGGCGAGGACGGGACCGCCATGGCCCAACACATGGGCGGCGCGCGGCTCGGAGAACAGGATGGCGCCGTGCAGGGCGTCGGCGACAGCCAGGGCGGTGGCGCCGATGCGGCCCTGCCGCGTGACGGTCGGCGCCGTCTTGCCGACGATCACCAGATCGACGCCCTGCGCCTGCGCGAGAATCTCGACAGACGCCCGGCCGCGGGCGACGCGGAAGGACCAGGACAAGCGATGGCGCAGCGCGATGCTTTCCAGCAATTGCCGCGCCGCCTGCTCCTGGGCGCGGAAGCTGCGCTCCATCGCCGTGCGGTCGAATGGGCCGCTCTGCCCGGTCAGGCTGATCTGGCGTACGAAGGGCAGCTGCGCCGCATCGAGCAGCTTCACATCCTCGATGAACAGGCCGACCAGTTCCGCCTGCAGCCGTGCCGCCAGTGCCGCGGCTTCGGCCAGCGTCGTCCGGCTGTCGTCGGAATGATCGAGCGCGACCAGGATGCGCGTGATGGGGGCGCCGCTATCCGGCACGGCTGTCACGCACCTCGGCGCCGAACTTGCGCCGCGCCTCGGCAAAGGCTTGCAGCCGGTCATCGACCCGCCGGTTGATGGTGCCCTCGGGATAGCTGCCGTCGGCCGCGCGCGTGCCAGCCGGCACGCCCGTCAGCAAGGAAATGCCATCGTCGATATTGGTGATGGGATAGATGGCGAACTGCCCGGTGCGGCAGGCCTCCACCACGTCATGGCGCAGCATCAGGTGCTTCACGTTGGAGACGGGAATCAAGACGCCCTGTTTGCCCGTCAGGCCGCGGCCGCGGCAGACATCGAAGAACCCCTCGATCTTCTCGTTCACGCCGCCGATGGCCTGCACCTCGCCATACTGGTTGACGGACCCGGTGACCGCGAAGCCCTGGTGGATCGGTGCGTCGCTCAGCGCCGACAGGATCGCGTAAAGCTCGGTCGATGAGGCCGAATCGCCATCGACGCCGCCATAGGACTGCTCGAACACCAGGCTCGCCGACAGCGACAGCGGACGGTCGGCGGCATAATGCGCGCCGAGATAGGACGACAGGATCAGCACGCCCTTGGAATGGGTCGGTCCGCCCAGATGTACCTCGCGTTCCACGTCGATCACCTCGCCCCGGCCCATGCGGACCCGCGCTGAAATGCGCGTCGGCCGGCCGAAAGCCGTACTGCCAATGCTGAGCACCGACAGGCCGTTGATCTGTCCCACCTTGCCGCCATCGGTGTCGATCAGCACGATCTGGCGGGCGATAGATTCCAGCGACAGGGTGCGGATGCGGTCGGCGCGGCGCTCGCGCCCGGCGATGGCGGCTTCGACATCCTCCGCCTGCACGATGTCGTGGCGCTGCGTCTCGGCGATGTGGCTCGCCTCCTGCAGCAGGTCGGTGACGGGGCCAACGCGCGCCGACAGCTTCTCGGCATCGCTGACCATGCGGGCAGAATGGTCGATCACGCGTTCCACGGCGCCGCGGTCGAACGGGGGCAGCTTGTTGCGGCGAACCTGTGCCGCGACCAGCGCGACATAGCGCTCGACGGTGGCACGGTCGCGCGGCACCTCGTCCTCGAAGTCGGCGGCTACCTTGAACAGCTCGTCGAACTCAGGATCGCCCTGCGCCAGCATGTAATAAAGCTGGCGGTCGCCAAACAGCACGACCTTGACGTCGAGCGGGATTGGTTCGGGGTCGAGCGTCACGGTGCCGAAATAGGACTGGGTCAGGGATTCGATGCGGATCTCGCGCGAGAACAGCACGCGCTTCAACTCCTCCCATGCCGCCGGCGCGAGCAGGACCTTGCGTGCATCCAGCAGAAGGTAGCCGCCATTCGCGCGATGCAGCGCGCCGGGCCGCAGCAGGGTGAAGTCGGTCAGCAGCGTGCCGAGTTCCGCCTGCTGCTCGATGCGCCCGATCAGGTTGGGATGGGTGGGATGGTCCTCATGCACGACCGGGGCGCCCGATCTTTCCGCCTCGTTGTCGACGAAGAGGTTGACCTCGTAGCGTCGAAACGACAGCCGCCGCCGTGCCCGGCCCTCGGGGACAGGGTGCTCGCCCGGCTGCTGCTGCCCGGGCACCTGCGATTGCGCGTCCGCCTCATCCTGCAGGAACAGCGCGATGCTGTTGTCGATGATGTCCTTCTCGACGGCGTCGAGATAGCTGACGACCTCGGGGAAATCCATGTAGGCGGCGCGCAACGCGACGATGTGCGGGCTCACGGTGAAGGTCGTCACCTCGCGATTCAACTCGCGCAGCCGCTCGCGCCGTTCCTTGTCCCAGCGCGGCAGGTTCTGCAGGTTGGCCGCCATTTCCATCTGCAGCGCTTCGATGGCCTCCTGCAGCTTCTTCTTGTCCTCTTCCGGCAGCTTCTGGAAGTCCTGCGGGCTCACCACCTCGCCGTCCTTCACCGGTACCAGCGCCAGGCCGGTCGGGGTGCGCACGAGGGTGATGTGCTGCGGCGTCGCCTTTTCCTGGATGTCCTCGAACACCTTGTCCTGGCGATCGCGGAACTCCTGGTCGATCAGCTGGCGCCGGTTGCGATAGTCCTCGGATTCGAAGATCGTCGGCAATGCGGTCTTCAGGTCCTCGACCAGCTGCTGCATGTCGCGCCGGAAGCGCCGGCCATGGCCGCAGGTAAAGGACAGGGCGATCGGGCGGTGCGGGTCGTCGAAATTATGGACATAGCACCAGTCGGGCGGCTGCTTCTCCGTCGCCGCCTGCTCGCCGACGATCTTGGCGACGAAGCGGTGCTTGCCGGCCCCGGTTGGCCCCAGCACGAACAGGTTGTAGCCCTTCGACTTCATGCCGATGCCGAATCGGACGGCCTCGAAGGCGCGGTCCTGCCCCAGCACGTCGATGTCGGCGGTGACATCCGCCGTGGTGGTGAATTTGAGATGGGACAGGTCGGTGCGCGGGCGCAGCGAGTCGGCGGAAAGGGGACTGGCCATGCGCGGCACTCCGGATCGGGCGCGCCGGTGGTCGGCGGGCAGGGCGGGCATGATCGAAAGCCCGGCCGGTGAAAGTCAAGCTACGGTTGTGCGGCCTCTGCGTCCGCCTGCCGCTCCAGCGCCTCCATGTCGTCATCCGACAGGCCGAAGTGGTGGCCGATCTCATGGATCAGGACATGGCGCACCAGCTCCTCCAGCGTCAGGCTTTCCTCGGCCCAATAGTCAAGCATGGGCCGACGGTACAGGAAGATCATGTCGATTGCCTGCGGCACGTCGTTGACACTTTTCTGTGTCAGGTCGGTGCCGGAATAGAGGCCAAGCAGCTCGAAGGGCGATTCGAGGCCCATCTCGGCCACCACCTCGTCGTCGGGGAAATCGACCACCTGGATCATCACGCCGGCGACACGATCGCGCAGCACGGCGGGAATCTGCCCGAAGGCGACATCGGCGATGGCCTCGATCTCGGCCAGGCTGGGCGCGCGGTCGCCGGCGCGCGGGGTCTTGTGCGATACGCTTGTCATGGCCCAAGAATGGGGACGGACGCGGGCAAAGGGAAGGGCGCAGGGCATGGTGGCGAAGTTAAGTGAAGCGGCGCGGGCGGATGCGCTGGCGGGCCTGATGGGCTGGGCCGATGTGGCGGGCCGCGACGCGATCCACAAGAGCTACCGGTTCAAGACCTTCGTCGACGCTTTCGGCTTCATGACGAAGGTGGCGCTCATCGCCGAGCGCATGGACCACCACCCGGAATGGTTCAACGTCTACAACCGCGTCGATGTGACGCTGACGACGCATGATGCGAACGGCCTGTCGGAGCGGGACGTGAAGCTCGCGAAGGCGATGGACGCGCTGGTGGCGGCATGACCGTGCCCGACACGGCGAAGGTCGGCGCGCTGCTGCGCGAGGCGGCGGCGCTGCACGTCCTGCCGCGCTTCCGCGCGCTCGCCGACGGCGACATCCAGCAGAAGTCACCCGGCGACGTCGTCACCCAGGCAGACATCGACGCCCAGGCGTTCCTGGTCGACGCCTTTCACAAGCTGACGCCCGGCGCCTTCATCCTGGGCGAGGAAGATTCCGGCACCGCGGATCAATGGTGCCCGCGACTGGCCGCTGCGGAAGAATCCTGGCTGATCGATCCGGTGGATGGCACGCATATGTTTGCGCGCGGCATTCCGCTGTTCGGCGTCATGGTGGCTTACCTGCGCCGCGGTGAAACGGCCAAGGCCTGGATCCTCGATCCGGTGGCCGACGAACTCGTCACCGCCGAACGCGGTGCAGGCGCGTGGGAGGAAGGAAGGCGGCTGAGGATCGCGCCGGTGACGGCCGAATTGAAAAGCGTGGCCGGCACGGTCAACCTCAGCCTCGCGCCGCGCGAATTCGCCATCCATCTCGCGGGCAAGCTGCAGCAGCTCGGGCCCATCGTCGAACTGCGCTGCGCCGCGCACAACTACAAGCTGCTGGCCGAAGGCCGGCACGATTTCGCGCTGACGCATCGGCTCTATCCCTGGGACCATGCGCCGGGGCAGCTCATCCATCGCGAGGCGGGCGGCCATGCCGCGCGGCTCGACCGCAGCGGCGCCTGGCGCCCGGCCGACGATCCCTGGGCCGGGCCCGTTCTCACCGCGCCCGATCCCGCGACCTGGGAACGGCTGCGTGCCGTGATCCTGTCGCCCTAGACTTACTTCGGCGCCATGCGCAACGCGCCGTCGATGCGGATGACTTCGCCGTTCAACATCGGGCTGTCGATGATGTGAAGCGCCAGCGCCGCATAGTCTTCCGCCGTGCCGAGTCGCTTGGGAAAGGGCACATCGGCGGCGAGCGCACGCTGCACCTCCTCCGACAGGCCGCGCAGCATGGGCGTCGCGAAGATGCCGGGCGCGATGGTCATGACGCGGATGCCGCTTTGCGCGAATTCGCGGGCGAGCGGCAGGGTCATGCCGACCACCCCCGCCTTGGACGCGGCATAGGCGACCTGGCCGATCTGGCCTTCGAAGGCGGCAATGGAGGCGGTGTTGATGATGACGCCGCGCTCGCCATCGGTCAGCGGCTCCAGCTTCTGCATGTCGGCGGCGGCGAGCCGGATGGCGTTGAACGTGCCGATCAGGTTGACGCCGATGACGGCCTCGAACTTGTCGAGCGCCAGCGGGCCGTCGCGCCCCACGGCCCGGCCGGGCGGGGCGATGCCGGCGCAATTGACAAGAATGCGGGCCGTTCCATGGGCGGCACGGGCGGCGGCCATGGCGGCGTCCAGGCTGTCGGCCCGGCGTACGTCGCAGGCAAAGCCCTGGCCGCCGAAGGTGCGGGCATGGGCCATGGCGGCGTCGCCGTTGAGGTCGAACACCGCCACCTTCGCCCCGCGCCGGGCCAGCGCCGCGGCGGTGGCGGCCCCGAGACCCGATGCGCCGCCGGTCACGATTGCGGCCTGCCCCTGAAAATCCATGCTTTCCTCCTGTCCGGCGGCGCTTTTAGCATGGGCGGCCCGTATGGACCCACAGCCGGTTGGGTCTTTGCAGCGGCCATATGCCACCCCATATTTCCGGCATGACCGACCAGACACCCTTGCCGGTATCGCAGTCGCTTGCCGTTATCCCCAAGTCCAGTGATGGACGCGCGGTCGAGCGCGGCTTCTGGCGCAAGATCCGGCGCACGGCAGGCAAGGTGCCCTTCATCGACGAGGCGGTGTCGGCCTATTACTGCGCTGTGGATGCGAAGACGCCGATGCGGGTGCGCGGCGTGCTGCTGGCGGCGCTTGCCTACTTCGTCATGCCCGCTGACGTCATCCCCGACTTCATCGCCGGCCTCGGCTTCACCGACGACGCCTCGGTCTTCCTCGCCGCCATCACGGCGGTCGGCGGCCATGTGAAGGACCGCCACCGCGACAAGGCGCGCGAATTTCTCGAGAAGCCCGCCCCGCCGCCGGACGACGACTAGAGCCATGACAACGAACTAGTGCGGGTCGGCGGGCACGACGCGCTTCTTGCCGAGAACCGCCTCGCGCCAGGCGATATAGACGGTGGAACTCACGATGATGAGGGAGCCGACACCGGTCCACACGGTCGGGATCTCGCTGAAGATCAGGAAGCCGAAGCCCGCCGCGAAGATGATGCGGACATATTCCATCGGGCCGGTCAGCGTTGCTTCGCCTTCCGTCAGCGACCAGATCAGCCAGAGCTGCCCGATCGATCCCACCACCCCCATGCAGGTAATCAGCAGCAGTTGATCCCAGCCTGGCGTCTGCCAGACCAGCAGGGCGGGCGGCAGCGTGATCAGCGAGGTGAAGACGGCCGCGAAGAACATCATCTCGGGCACGGGCTCGGTGGCGGCAAGCTTCTTGGTCATGAGCTGCGACAGGGCTGCCGCCAGTGCGCTTCCCACGCCAAAGATGGCGGCGAATTCGATGCTGGAATCAGGGCGTACGATCACCAGGACGCCGGCGAAACCGACGAGCGTCGCAATCCAGCGCCGTAGCCGCACCACCTCCTTCAGGAAGACGATGGCAAGCGGCACCATGAAGAGTGGCCGGGAAAAGCCCAGCGCGGTCGCCGTCGCGAGCGGTAGATACGCGACCGAGTAGAAGCCCAGCATCATCGAGCTCGCCCCGAACACCGCACGGATGAAATGCGAGCCGAGGCGCTTGGTGCGCGTCGCCGTCCGCCATGATCGGAGGACGAAGGGCAGCAGCGTAATCAGGCCGAAGATGGCACGGAACCAGGCGACTTGCAGCGGATGCAGATCGCCGGTCAGCATCTTGATGAGCAGGCTCATCAGCGAAAACATGAAGCCCGAGGCCAGCGCCCAGACGACGCCGCGCATGCTGGGCGGCAGGGCGCGCCAGCGGGCGCGTTGACGGTCGAACATGGTCAGGTGGCCGGCATGGGCGGCAGGCGGTTGCGCCGGGTTTCCTGCTGTCCGATGTAGAAGGACGCGCCGAAGATCACAATGGCACCCAGCGCCGTCCAGATGTCCGGCACTTCCTGGAAGGCCAGGAAGCCGATCAGCGCGGCAAAGGGCAGGCGCGCGAAGTCATAGGGCATGATCGACGTGGTGTCGGCGGCGCCCAGCGCGCGCGTCTGCAGGATGTGGGCAAAGGTGCCGCTGGCGCCGATCACGGCCAGCCAGAACAGCGCGTTCCAGCTCGGCCATTCCCAGAAGAACAGCGCCGGCAGCAGGGAAAAGGGCGCGAAGAGCAGCACCATGTAAGCGACGATTCGCTCGGCCGGGTCGGTGCGCGTCATCTGCTTGATCAGGATAATCGAGAAGGCGTTGAAGACCGACGACACCAGCAGCATGACATGGGCATAGGAAATCTCGGCAAAGCCGGGCCGCACCACCAGCAGCGCGCCGCCAAAGCCGACCAGCGTGGCGGCCCAGCGGGCCGTGCTGCGCGCCTCGCCCAGGAAGAAGAAGGCGATCAGGGTGACGAAGAGCGGGGCGGTGAAGGACAGCGCCACCGATTCGGCGAGCGGGGCCAGCGTCACGGCGTAAAACCAGATGAACATCGACGACAGGCCGCACATCGTCCGCAGGATCAGCAGCCGGTAATTGTTCGTGCGCAGGAAGGAAAAGCCGAGCCGCGCGATCACCGGGCCGATGATGAGCAGGCCGAACAGGTTGCGGAAGAAGACGACGAGGAAGGAGTTCACCTCGGTCGAGACATGGCGGATGCCGCCCACCATGATCGAAAAGAACACGGTGGCCAGCACCATCAGGACAGCGGCGCGGACATAGCGCCCGGATGCCGTGCTGCGGTCGAAGGAGAGGACGGCCATGGACGGCGGGGGACCGAAAGAACGGGCGGGGCGCGATGCCCCCGGAAAGGCAGACTAGGCTTATCCCGCACCCCCGGGCCAGCCCGAACCGCATGACAGCGGCATGACGCTGTGGCGCCGATTGCAAGTTGCCGGTCCCGTGGGTACCGTCTGCCCCGATACGCTCGGGGGAAAACCGGCCATGACGACCAGCGCTGCCGATCAACCAATCTGGAGCCCGACGGCGGCTCATATCGCGAACAGCAATGTGACCGCTTTCATGCGCTATCTGGAGCGCCAGGGTGCGGGTGGCCCCTTTGCGGACTATGAATCCTTCGCCGAGTGGAGCCGCCAGAACACCGAAAAGTTCTTCGTCGGGCTGTGGGACTTCGCCGGCATCGTGTCGGAGACGCGCGGCGGCCGGGTGCTGGCCGACGGCGGCAAGATGCCGGGCGCCAAGTGGTTTCCCGACGCGAAGCTGAACTTCGCCGAGAACCTGCTGCGGCGGCGCGACGACGCGCCCGCGCTGATCTTCCGCGGCGAGGACAAGGTGCGCCGCGAAATCAGCTTCAAGCAGCTCTACAACCAGGTGTCGCAACTCGCCCAGGCGCTCAAGGCCGACGGCGTCAAGGCAGGCGACCGTGTCGTCGGCTTCATGCCGAACATGAATGAAACCATCGTCGCCATGCTGGCCGCCACGAGCCTCGGCGCCGTGTGGTCGTCCTGCTCGCCCGACTTCGGCGTCAAGGGCGTGATGGACCGCTTCGGCCAGGTGCAGCCCACCGTGCTGATCACCGCCAACGGCTATTACTATGGCGGCAAGGAATTCGACTCGCTCGCCCGCATCAAGGAAATCGCGCCGCAGATCCCCTCGATCAAGCGCATCGTCGTCGTGCCCTATACGAAGGATGCAGCCGCGCTCGACGGCCTGCCGAATGCAATGCATTACGGCGACTATCTCGGCCGCTTCCAGCCCGGCGAGATCGCCTTCACCCGGATGCCGTTCAACTCGCCGCTCTACATCATGTATTCGTCGGGCACGACGGGGATGCCGAAATGCATCATCCACGGCATCGGCGGCACGCTGCTGCAGCAGGTGAAGGAACAGCTGTTCCACACCGACCTGCGGCGCGGCGACCGCGTCTACTATTTCACCACCTGCGGCTGGATGATGTGGAACTGGCTCGTGTCCGGTCTCGCCGTCGGTGCCACGCTGGTGCTCTATGACGGCTCGCCCTTCCACCCCGACGCCAACGCGCAGTTCGATCTCGCGCAGTCGGAGAAGGTCGACATCTTCGGCACCTCAGCCAAGTTCCTCGACGCCGCCGCCAACGCCGGCATCGCGCCGGTCAGGACGCACGACCTGTCCAGGATGCGCACCATCCTGTCGACCGGCTCGCCGCTCGCGCCGGCGAGCTATGACTTTGTCTACGAGAAGGTCGCACCCAAGGCGCGGCTGTCGTCGATCTCGGGCGGCACCGACATCCTGGGCTGCTTCGCCGCCGGCACCGACATGCTGCCGGTGTGGAAGGGCGAGATCCAGACCCGCGCGCTCGGCATGCAGGTCGATGTCTGGGACGACGACCAGAAGCCCATCCGCGGCGAAAAGGGCGAACTGGTCTGCACCGCTGCCTTCCCCTCCATGCCGCTCGGCTTCTGGGACGATCCGGGCGACGCCAAGTACCGCGGCGCCTATTTCGAACGCTTCCCCAACATCTGGGTGCATGGCGACTATGTCGAGCTGACCAGGCACGGTGGCATGATCATCTATGGCCGCTCCGACGCGGTGCTCAACCCCGGCGGCGTGCGCATCGGCACGGCGGAAATCTATCGCCAGGTCGAGCTGCTGCCCGAGGTGGAGGAAGCGCTCTGCATCGGCCAGGACTGGGACAACGACGTGCGCGTCATCCTGTTCGTCCGGCTGAAGGACGGGCTCAAGCTCGACCAGGCGCTGACCGACAAGATCAAGAAGCAGATCCGCTCCAACACCACGCCGCGCCATGTGCCGGCCAAGGTGATCCAGGTGACAGACATCCCGCGCACGATCAGCGGCAAGATCACCGAGCTTGCCGTGCGCGACATCGTCCATGGCCGGCCGGTCAAGAACAAGGATGCGCTCGCCAACCCGCAGGCGCTCGACCTGTACAAGGATCTGGCAGAGCTCCGTTCTTAGAGGAAAAACGACGCGTGTCGGATGTGGTGATTCCCCGGCGGGCCGCGCGCTCGCCGTTGTTTGCCGCCCTGCGGCGGGCGCTCGCGCTGGCGGGCACGGCAGGCCAGCGTGGCGCGCCGGGCACCGATGAACTGGTGGACATGGGACATCAGTTCCGCGCCGACCGCCGCCAGGTGCTGAAAGGCATCGGCGGCCTGGCCGGTGCGGCCGCCGCCGGCCTCGTGCTGCCGAAATCGCTGCTCGCCCAGGGCATCGGGCCGCGCATCGTCGTGGTGGGCGCCGGGCTCGCCGGCCTTACCATCACCCATCGCCTAGCCGAAGCCGGCCACGCCGTCACGCTCTATGAGGCGAACGAGCGCACCGGCGGGCGCATGTTCAGCCTGACGGGCAATCGGCTGGGCGACGGTGTTGTCGCCGAGCTGGGCGCCTCCTTCATCAACTCCGACCATGAAGACACGCTGGCGCTGGTGCGTGAGTTCCGTCTCGACATCGAGGACGCGAACGACCTGCCCGCCGGCGTGAAGCCGGGCGAGACCTTCTTCATCGGCGGCCGTCACTACAATGACGACGAGATCACGGCGGCGCTGAAGCCCTTCGCCGCGCGCATCCTCAATGACCGCGCCGCGGCCGAGGGGGCAGAGGACGCGCTGGCCGCGTTCGACAGGCTGAGCTGCGCGGCCTATCTCGACCGCCTCGGCGTCACCGGCTGGCTGCGCACGCTGGTCGACACGGCGCTCGGCCAGGAAATGGGGCTTGAGCCCGACGCGCTTTCCGCCCTGTATCTCGTCAACCTGCTGCAGGTCGATCCGGCCGCGGGGGAAAAGGGCCTGTTCGACAGCGACCAGCGGTTCCAGATCCGCGGCGGCAACCAGGCGCTGCCCGATGCGATGGTGATGCGCCACGCGGCCCGCCTGCGGCGCGGCCACAAGCTGGTGCAGGTGGCGACGCGCGGCACCGGCTACCGGCTGGCCTTCACCCGGCGCGGCGCGCCGACGGTCGAGGTCAACGCCGATGTCGTCGTGCTGGCTTTGCCCTTCACCGTGCTGCGCCATGTCGACCTGCGCCTGCCGCTGACGCGCGACCAGCGCGTCGCGCTGCGTGATCTGGGCTATGGCACCAATTCCAAGGTGCTGGTCGGCATGAAGGGCCGGCCCTGGCTTGGCCAGGGCTTCTCCGGTTCGGCGGTGACGGAACTGCCGTTCCAGACCGGCTGGGAAGACCACGGCGTGCGCGAACGCGCCCATGGCAGCTACACCTTCTTTGCCGGTGGCGAGCGCGGCCGGGCCTATCGCAGTGGCAGCGCCGAGGAACAGGCACGCCGCCTGATCGCCGGCCTTGACCGCGCCTTCCCCGGCGCCGCCCCCGCCTTTACCGGGCGCGCCTCGCGCATGATCTGGCCGACCAATCCCTACATGCTCGGCAGCTATTCCGCCTTCAAGCCGGGACAGTGGGAATGGCCGTCGCTGTTCGAGGAACCGCTGAGCCGCGTCTTCTTTGCCGGCGAGCACCTGTCCTCGGCCTATTCCGGCTTCATGAACGGCGCGGCGGAATCCGCACGCGTCGTCAGCGCAGCGGTGCTCGAAGCGGTGAAGTAGCGCCGCCGCCAGTCATCGCTTGCAGGCCCTGCGCAAATCCTGCCGAACAGCAAGATCGGTCGGGCGCGGCAAGCCCATCCCGGACTAAGTGGAAGCGCCACGGGAGGAACGATGAAGGCGGCGCTTCAAAACTACCAGGACCGGATGCGGCGGGTGCTCGACTACATCGACCGGCATCTTGACCGTGATCTCGACCTGGAAACCTTGAGCGGTGTTGCGGCCTTTTCGAAGTTTCACTTCCACCGGCAGTTCACGGCGACCTTGGGGTTGTCCGTGCATCGCTACGTCCAGCTTGCCCGTATGAAGCGCGCTTCGTACCGGCTGGCCTACAGGGATGCCCAAAGCGTCACGGACATAGCAATGGATGCCGGCTATGACGCACCGGAGGCCTTCGCCCGTGCCTTTCAGCAACGATTCGGGCAATCGCCGTCGTCGTTCCGGAAATCTCCCGACTGGGAGCCGTGGCTTGCGGCCTTCGGGCCTCTCGACAACGCGAGGAGCAAGCTCATGCAGAAAACCTTCAACGCCACCGATGTCACGATTCGCGACGTGCCCACCACCCCGGTGGCAATCCTGGAACATCGCGGCGACCCGGCGATGCTCGGCGCCACCATCCAGCGCTTCATTGCCTGGCGTAAGGCCGCCGGCCTGCACCCCGGCACCAGCCCGACTTTCGCTGTCTGGCGGTCCGAGCTGAGGCCCGCGATGTCTGCCGATTACAGCGAGGACCTTTGCGTCGGGACGGACCGGCCAATCAAGCCAAGCGACGCACCGATCAAGGCTGGCGAGATCCCGGGCGGACGCTGCGCGGTGCTGCGAGTCGTCGGTAACACCGACTATCTGGAACCCGCTGCGCTCTACCTCTATCGCGACTGGCTGCCGTCCAGTGGCGAGGAAGCCCGGGACTTCCCGATCTATTGCCAGCGGCTGAGATTCTTCCCCGAGGTGCCGGAGCATGAGGCTGTCGCAGACGTGTTCCTGCCGCTGAAATAGCAGTCTCGGAGGATGGCCTGTCCGGTCGCAGGGAACGGACGGGCCGTCACCACGCGTGATGGCATCAATGCACCGTTGTCCGGACCGGGCCGACAGAGCGTTCCAGCGCCGGGTACTGGATACCCAGCGTCACGGCGCGGGCGGCGAGGAACAGCACGAGGCTCAGCCACAGGCCGTGGTTGCCCAGTTCCGGCCGCAGCAGCCACAGCGCCAGCAGGTAGACGGCGAGCGAGGCCAGCATGCCGTTGCGCATCGCGCGCGTGCGCGTCGTGCCGATGAAGACGCCGTCGAGATGGAAGGCGGCAACGCAGGCCACCGGAATGATGATCGCCCAGGGTAGGAATTCGCGGGCGACGACGCGCACCTCGGGGATCGTGGTCAGGCCATCGACGATCGACGTTCCGGCCACCGCGAAGGTCGCGGTCATCAACAGTGCGAAGACGAAGGACCACAGGGCGCTGGCGATGACGGCGCGGCGGAAGGAATCACGGTCGCGCGCGCCCATCGCCTGGCCGACCATGATCTCGGCGGCCTGGGCCAGGCCATCGAGCCCGAAGGTGGCGATGGTGAAGAACTGGAACAGCACGGCATTGGCGGCAAGGAAGGTGTCGCCCTGCCGCGCGCCCATTGCGGTGAACACGGCAAGCGCGGTGACGACGCAAAGCGTGCGGATGAAGATGTCGCGGTTGACGACGAGAAGCCGGCGCAGCGCCACGGGATCGAGCACGCCGATGCCGCGTATCGCCCAGCCCGCGGGGCCGAGCGTGCGCAGGATCAGGAACAGCCCCAGCACCACCGCCGCCGTCTCGCTGATCGCCGTGCCCGCCGCCACGCCCGCCACGCCCCAGTCGAAGACCAGCACGAAGAGCAGGTTGAGGCCGACATTCAGCAGGTTCATGAACACCTGCAGCATCAGCGCCGTGCGCGTCTGGCCGCGGCCCAGGAACCAGGCGACGACCACGAAATTGGCGAGGCCCGCCGGCGTGCCCCAGACGCGGATGAAGAAGAAGGTGCGCGCGGCCTCGCCCACGCTGTCGCTGGCGCCGATCAGCTTGAGGCCGACAAAGAAGATTGGCCCTTGCAGCAGCAGGATCATGAAGGCGAGCGCACCGGCCACCGCCAGCCCGCGCCACAGCACCGCGCGCAGCTCCAGCGCGTCCGCGCGCCCCGAGGCCTGCGCGGTAAAGGCGGTGGTGCCCATGCGCAGGAAGCCGAAGCTCCAGTACAGGTAGTTGATGATCAGCGTGCCGACCGCGACGGCGCCGAGATAGACCGGCGAATCGAGATGCCCCATCACCGCCGTGTCGGTCAGGCCGAGCATCGGCGCCGACAGGTTCGACAGGATGATCGGTCCCGACAGCGCCCAGACGCGGCGGTGCCAGTTGACCGTCCCGGCGGGCAACGTGCCGCTCATGCCGCCTCGCGCAGCAGCATCAGGTTCAGTCCGTTGAGGACGTGGTAGAGCGTGGCGAAGGCGGCGTCGAACACCGGCGGGGCCAGCCCGGTCTCGTGGCGAAGCGCGCTCAGGTCGCGCTGGCCATCCATCGCGCCCAGCAGGATCGCCGCCCGCTCGCCCACCGCCAGGTCGAGCGCGATGCCGTCGAGATTGGCGCCGAGCCGCGGCTTGCGGGCAAAGGCACGCGACAGCGTCGCCGCGTCCTGCCGGATCAGCACGGGGATGCTGCGCGCATGGGGCACCGCCAGAGCCGCCTCGCGCGCCTTGTCCTTCACGACGTAGAAGACATGCGTCTTCAGGTTGCCGGCCAGCGCTTCCGCCAGTCCGGCCGCGTCGATCCAGGACAGCGCCGCGGCGCGGGCGCGCAACGCAGGATCCGGCAGATAGGTGAAGGGGTCATAGCGCAGCGGCGGCAGGAAGTGGATCAGCGTCAGGCCCGCGCCCTGCACCAGCGCCGCCACCTCGCGCACGCGAAAGGCGCGGTCGATCGGGTGCAGCAGCAGGTCGGCCAGCGCCGCGTCATCGTCGGTCACGCTGGACAGATGCGGGTTGCGCTTCAGCCAGTTTGTCTCCGGCAGCATGTCGACCAGGGACCGCGTGGCAGCGACGCGCGCGGGCATGTCGCCCTCGGGCACAAGCTGGCGCAGCGCCTCCTGCACCGGATAGACGCCGGTGCGGCCCAGCGTGGCATAGAGCATCAGGCCCATGCCGCCGCCCGGCTTCAGGACGGCAGCGAGCGCCGCCAGTCCCTGCGCCGGATCGGGCAGGTGGTGCAGCACGCCGCAGCAGTCGATGTAGTCAAAGGGGCCCGGCGCGATCTGCGCGACGTCGAGCAGCGATCCCTCGACGAAGCGGATGTTGCGCAAGGCCCGTTCCTTCGCCCGCGCCTCGGCCACCGCGCGGCTCGCCCGCGACATGTCGAGATAGACGACCTCGCCCTGCGGCGCCCGGTCGGCGAGCTGCTGCGCCAGCATGATGGCGGCATCGCCGGTGCCGCCGCCCGCCACCAGCGCGCGGAACGGCCGGGCGAGGTCGAGCCGCCCGGCGAAAACATAGTGATTCACCTCGTCGAGCTGCGACGGCGAACCGGTGATCAGGCGCTGGCGCTCGTCCGCCGGGTCGCGGCTGGGATAGGGCAGCGCCTCATACAGGGCGCGCACGGCATCGGGCGAAGGGGTGGGGGCGGGCAGGACAGGACCGTTCGGTGGAGCGGGACAGCGTTCCGCGCTACCGTACCCCCATGCGTGGCTATTTTGGAATCGGCGTCGAACGGGTCAGCAAGGCGATGAACGTGGGCAACCTGTTCCGCACCGCCCATGCCTTTGGCGCCAGCTTCGTCTTTACCGTGGCGGCGGATTATTCGCCCCACCGCGGCCGTTCCGACACCTCGGCCGCGCCGCTCAACATCCCGCTCTACAATTTTGCCGGCGTCGAAGACATGGACCTGCCGCATGACTGCGAGCTGGTCGGCATCGAGCTGCTGGACGAGGCGGTGGAACTGCCGAGCTTTCGCCACCCGCGCCTGGCGGCTTACGTGCTGGGGCCGGAACGCGGCGCGCTGTCGCCGGCGCTCCGGGCGCGCTGCCGGCATGTGGTCAGGATCCCCACCGCCTTCTGCGTCAATGTGGGCATCGCGGGCGCCATCGTGATGTATGACCGGATGATCAACCTCGGCCGCTTCGCCGAACGGCCGCTGGTGCCGGGCGGCGAGCCGCGTCCATTGCCCGACCATGTGCATGGCGCGCCGAAGAAGCGCGTGCCCAAGGTGAAATGAGGCGCGGCTCTATCAATCAAAGAAGCCAGAGCATGTCTCTTCACTTGGGTTGTCCCAACCCAGGTGAACCGTGCCCCGGGGTGGAAATTGCCCGCATGCGAAGCTATGTAAGGCGCATGATTCGCGTTGCCGTCGCGCTTGCCGCGCTGACCCTTGCCCTGCCCGCCACGGCCCAGCAGACGCGCCCGCCGGCGGCCACGCCGCCCGCCGCTGCGGCTCCATCTGGTGCCGCCCCATCCGGTGCCGCAAGGCCGCCCGTCGCGGCGCCCGCGCCCGCCCGCCCCGCCGCGCAGCCGGTGGCAGTGCCGCAGAAGGTGCTGGGCGAATGGGGCAAGTGGAAGGGCACGCAGGATATCGAGGACCGCAACCCGGTCTGCTTCCTCACCACGCCGCCAAGCGCGTCGGAGCCCAAGGATGCCCGCCGGACCGGCATGACGCTGCAGGTCTATCACCGCCCGGGGCTGAAGCAGCGCAATGTCGTGACGTCGAAATTCGGCTATGCCTTCAAGGACGGCGCGACCGCCGTCTTCGAGGTCGATGGCCAGAAATTCACCCTGTTCACCAAGGACGACGCCGCCTGGACCTATACGGAAAAGGACGACACGGCGATCGTCGATGCCATGAAGCGTGGCAATGAGCTGGTGGTGCGTGGCACCTCGGCCCGCGGCGTCGCCACGGTGGACCGCTACGCGCTCGGCGGTTTTTCGGCGGGTCTCGCCGAGATCAACAAGGCCTGCAACATCCGCTAGCCGCGGCCCGTTCCAACGGCGCCGTCCCGGCCTGACGGCAAGAAGGTCTGCCGGTCCCGGACGGCTGCCACCGGGGTGGGGCACGAAATGTGATCCGTCCGTTCCGTTGACCCCGCCGCCCACCGCGCCATCTGACAGCAGGGCCATGGTGGGTGCTGGCGTCGGGTCTGCGCCGTGTGAACGCCGACCCGCGATCATACGGCTCAGGATTGGTTTCGTTTTTCACCGCCCGTGCTCGCAAGGCCGTCGTTTTCGGCCCGCACGAATCGGCTAAGTCTTTGATTTCGGCCATGTCCTCGGCTTTGCTTCGGCGGATTGGCCGCGGCCCCTGTGGATAAACCGGCCCCTTTGGGATAGAAGCTGCGCCATGACCCTGCTCGACACGCCGATTGAGAAGACCATGATCCCCGCCCCGGCGGCGGACGCGGCGCCCGCGCGCGCCGAAAAGGTCAACCTCGTCGGCCTGACGCGCGAGGACATGGCGGCGGCGCTGCTGCAGGCCGGCATCCCTGATCGCGCCGTGAAGATGCGCGTCGGCCAGCTCTGGCACTGGATCTATTACCGTGGCGTCCGGAGCTTCGACGAGATGACCAGCATCTCCAAGGAGCTGCGCCGCGACCTCGCCGACCGGTTCGAGGTGAAACGGGGCGAGGTGGTGGAATGCCAGCTTTCCACTGACGGCACGCGCAAATGGCTGCTGCGCTACGGCCCCAACGCGGAAATCGAAACCGTCCACATCCCGGAAGAAGACCGCGGCGCGCTCTGCGTCTCCTCCCAGGTCGGCTGCACGCTCAACTGCCGCTTCTGCCACACCGGCACCATGCCCTGGGTGCGCAACCTGTCACCGGCGGAAATCGTCGACCAGATGATGATCGCGCGCGACACGATCGGCGAATGGCCCTCGCCCAGCGGCACGCGCATGATCTCCAACATCGTCATGATGGGGATGGGCGAGCCGCTCTATAACTACGACAGCGTCGCCAAGGCGCTGCGCATCATCATGGACGAGGAAGGCATCAGCCTGTCCAAGCGCCGCATCACGCTGTCGACCTCCGGCGTCGTGCCGATGATCGAACGCGTCGGCCGCGAGCTCGGCGTCGGCCTCGCCATCTCGCTGCACGCGGTGCGCAACGACATCCGCGACCTGATCGTGCCGCTCAACAGGAAATATCCGATCGAGCAGTTGCTGCAGGCCTGCCGCGACTATCCGACCGCCGCCAACTCGCGCCGCATCACCTTTGAATATGTGATGCTGAAGGGCATCAACGATTCGGTGGCCGATGCCAAGGAACTGGTGCGCCTGATCAGCGGCATTCCCGCCAAGGTGAACCTCATCCCCTTCAACCCCTGGCCCGGCAGCCCCTATGAATGCTCGGACCAGAAGACCATCGACGCCTTTGTCGAGGTGGTGAACCGCGCCGGATATTCCTCGCCCGTGCGCACCCCGCGCGGCCGCGACATCATGGCCGCCTGCGGCCAGCTCAAGTCCGCCAGCCAGAAGGTGCGGGCGAGCGAAAAGGTCGTGCCCGCCGCCTGAAACTTGCCCGTAACGGGCCTTTCCCTATACTCCGCACGCGCCATTGCCCGACCGGGCCCGACCGAGCGAGATTCCCATGACCGACGCCAAGAAACCCGCCATCAAGAAGGTCGTCCTTGCCTATTCCGGCGGGCTCGACACCTCGGTCATCCTGAAATGGCTGCAGCAGACCTATGGCTGCGAGGTCATCACCTTCACCGCCGACCTCGGCCAGGGCGAGGAACTGGAACCCGCGCGGCGCAAGGCCGAGATGGCCGGTGTGAAGCAGATCTTCATCGAAGACCTGCGCGAGGAATTCGTCCGCGATTATGTCTTCCCGATGTTCCGCGCCAATGCGCTCTACGAAGGCATGTATCTGCTCGGCACCTCGATCGCCCGGCCGCTGATCGCCAAGCGCCAGATCGAGATCGCCCGCCAGGTCGGCGCCGACGCGGTGGCGCATGGCGCGACCGGCAAGGGCAACGACCAGGTGCGTTTCGAGCTCACCTATTACGGCCTCAACCCCGACATCAAGGTGATCGCGCCGTGGCGCGAATGGGACCTCACCTCGCGCACCAAGCTGATCGAATTCGCCGAGCAGCACCAGATTCCCATCGCCAAGGACAAGCGCGGCGAAGCGCCCTTCTCGGTCGACGCCAACCTCCTGCACTCGTCGTCCGAGGGCAAGGTGCTGGAAGACCCGTGGGTGGAACCCGACTCCGTCGTCTACCAGCGCACCATCTCGCCGGAAGAGGCGCCCGACAAGGCGACCTATGTCGAGATCGGCTTCGAGAAGGGTGATGCGGTCTCCATCGACGGCAAGCCACTGTCGCCCGCCACGCTGCTGACGCACCTCAACGAACTCGGCCGCGCCAACGGCATCGGCCGCCTCGACCTGGTCGAGAACCGCTATGTCGGCATGAAGTCGCGCGGCGTCTATGAAACGCCGGGTGGCACGATCCTCTATGTCGCCCATCGCGGCATCGAGCAGATCACGCTCGACCGTGGCGCCGGCCATCTCAAGGACGAGCTGATGCCGAAATATGCCGAGCTCGTCTACAACGGCTTCTGGTTCTCGCCGGAACGCGAGATGCTGCAGGCGCTGATCGACAAGTCGCAGGAGCATGTCAGCGGCACGGTGCGGCTCAAGCTCTACAAGGGCAACGTCACCGTCGTCGGCCGCAAGTCGCCGAAGTCGCTCTACTCGCTCTCGCACGTCACGTTTGAAGCAGACTCGGTCTACGACCAGCGCGACGCCGCCGGCTTCATCAAGCTCAACGCGCTGCGCCTGAAGCTGCTGGGGCGGCGCGGACAGCTCTAAGCGTCACGAAGCCTTCGGCACCGCGATCCCGCGCCGCAGGCATGCGGTCTTGACCGTGTTCTGCAGCAGGCTCGCGATGGTCATCGGGCCGACGCCGCCGGGCGACGGCGTGATCGCGCCCGCGACCTTCACCGCTTCCGCGAAGTTCACGTCGCCCACCAGCCGGCCCTTGCCGTCCGGCGTCGGAATGCGATTGGTGCCGACATCGATGACAAAGGCGCCGGGCTTCACCCAGTCGCCGCGCACCATCTGCGGCTGACCGACGGCGGCAACCAGGATATCGGCCGTGCGGCACAGGCCGGGCAGGTCGGCGGTCTTGCTGTGCGCCATCGTCACCGTGCAGCTCGCGCGCAGCAGCAGCTGCCCGATCGGCTTGCCGACCAGGTTCGAACGCCCGATCACCACCGCATGCTTGCCGCTGAGCGATCCGGCGAAGCGCTCCAGGATCGTCATGCAGCCCATCGGCGTCGCCGGCACGATGCCGTCCTCGCCGGCGAGCAGGCGGCCTGCGTTGACGACATGCAGGCCATCGACATCCTTGTCGGGATCGATGTGCGAAATCACGCGACGTTCCGACACGCGCTTCGGATCGGGGAAGGGCAACTGCACCAGGATGCCGTCGACGGCAGGATCGGCGTTCAACCGGTCGACCACCGCAATGACGTCCTGCTCGCTGGCGCCGGCGGGCAGGCGTTCCTCGATGGAGTTCATGCCGACGGCCTTGGCGGCGCGGCCCTTGCTCGCGACATAGACCATGCTGGCGGCGTTCTCGCCCACCAGCACCACCGCCAGGCCGGGCGTGATGGCGTGGCTCGCCTTCAGCGCCGCCACCTGCACCGCGACTTCGCCGCGCACCTGCTCGGCCAGCGCCTTGCCGTCGATCACCTTCGCTTCAGCCATCAAGCCCGTCCTTCCAGGAATTCAGTGCCGCGAGCAATGCGGCCGGATCGCCCGACACCTGCACCACCTTGCGCCGCGATGTCTCGCCGCTCGCCAGCGTCAGCCGGCTGGGTGCGTGGCCCCAGGCCTTGGCGAGCAGGCGGATGACCGCGTCGTTCGCTTTCCCGCGATCCGGCGCCGCCGTGACCTTGACCTTCAGCACCGGTCCGTCCGGCCCCGGCGCCACGCCGTCGATGCGGTCGTGGGCCGCCTTGGGCGTCACCTGCAGGGCTACCGTGACTCCGGATGTGTTGGCGCGAAAGGGAGTCTCACAGGCCAAGGATGATGTCGTTCACCAACAAGTCGCGTACGAAAAAAAGCAACAGAATGAGCAACATGGGCGTGATGTCGATGCCGCCCAGATTGGGGATGATGCGACGCAACGGGCGCAGCGCGGGCTCGGTTACCCGATAGGTGAAGTCCCCGATCGTGTAGACGACGCGGTTCGACGTGTTCACCACGTTGAAGGCGACAAGCCAGGACATGACCGCTGAAATGATCAGGATCCAGATGTAGATGGTGAAAAGCGCGTAGACGAGGTTGGCGAGGGCAATCATGCGGGTCGCGGTCTCCCTTCCCGGGTCAGGGGGCGGCTGCGGCCGGCGCGCGCGAAACCGGATGGGTCGGGCGCCAAGGGCCAACGGTTTCAGGCATTTAACCCATGGAATGGCACCCCGTCCAGCCACGCGGTATGCCGTCGCCATCCCGCCCGCAGGACCCCTTCACCGCCTTGACAGGCCCGGGGGTCGCACCCATTATCCGCCCGCCTTTCGGCCCCCTTTTTGGGGTGTCCGCCGCGATCGTGGGGCAGTAGCTCAGATGGGAGAGCGTCGCGTTCGCAATGCGAAGGTCAGGGGTTCGATCCCCCTCTGCTCCACCACTTTCCTTGTCCGCTCATGAATCCCACCGGATGGCTGCAACGCCGTCATCCGTTTGTCGCCGGGTTTGGTAAACTCCGGCGTCCCGGCATGGGTGGGGAGAGGACCGTGACCAAGTTTATTTCCATGGCATTGGCAGGCCTGATCCTGGCCAGCAGCGGCGCAGTCCTGGCCCAGGTGCCTGATCGCCGCGCCGCGCCGGTGCGCGAAGGGGCTTCAGGCGCCGCCTCAGCACCTAAACCGGCGCCGGTCGAGGTCGTGTTCAGCGACGCCGAGAAGCGCATCATCGCCGACTACTTCAAGAAGGAAGGCCGCAGCAGCCTCGAAGAGGAATCGGCCAACCGGTCGAAGGATGGCCGCCGCCGTCCCGGTCAGGAAAGCCTGAAGAACCTGCCGGTCGGTCTTGGCAACCGCGACGTGCTGCCGCCCGGTATCGACAAGCGCGGCTCACTGCCGCCGGGCCTCGCCCGTCGCAACCTGCCCTCGGGCCTCGTCTCGCAACTGCCGCCCGTCGCGTCCGGCACCGAACGCGTCATCATCGGCGACGACGTGATCCTCGTGCGCCGCAGCAACAACGTCATCCTCGACATCCTCAGGGGCGCCGTCAGCGGCGGCCAGGGCTGAACGCGCCGCCGGCCATCGCGGCGCAGCTCCGCCCGGCCACCCCCGCCGACATGGCGGCGGTGACCGCGCTCTACGCCCATCATGTGCGCGGCGGCATCGCCACCTTCGAGGAAATCCCGCCCGGAGAGGCCGAAATGAAGGCCCGCCTGCAGGCGGTGCGCGACCTTGGCACGCCCTGGCTGGTGGCGGAGCGCGACGGCCGGCTGCTTGGCTATGCCTATGCCAGCCTCTACCGCACCCGCTCGGCCTATCGCTTCGTGCTCGAGGATTCGATCTACATGGCGCCGGAGGCGGCGGGGCATGGCATCGGCGGCGCGCTGCTCGACCGGCTGCTCGTGGAATGCATGGCGCTCGGCTACCGCCAGATGATCGCGGTGATCGGTGACAGCGGCAACGCCGCCTCGATCGCCGTGCACCGCTCACGCGGCTTTACCGACGCAGGGCTGCTCAAGTCCGTCGGCTTCAAGTTCGGGCGCTGGGTCGATTCCGTGTTCATGCAGAAGGCGCTGGGCGAGGGCGACGGCACCCACCCGCGCGAATCGCCGCGCCGGGCCTAGCTCTTCCGCCACGGAAAGGCCACAAATGGTGCCCATCTACAGCATTCGGCGGCTTGCCGCCGGAAACGCCTCCCATTAGCCTTTGCACCATGTCTCTCGGCAAGATTCTCTGCATCGTCCACCAGAAGCACTCCAAGACGCGCCGTGTCGGCCGTGTCCTGAAGCAGAAGGGTTTCGAGCTGGATATCCGGCGTCCCTGCCTTGGACAGGCGCTGCCGGAATCGCTGGACGGCTACGCGGGCACCGTCGTGTTCGGCGGACCGATGAGCGCCTATGACTGCGACAAGTTCGACTTCATCAAGCGCGAGCTCGACTGGCTGCCGATGGCAGCAGAACAGAAGCCCTTTCTCGGCATCTGTCTCGGCGCGCAGCTGCTGTCACGCGCCGCCGGCGGCAGCGTCGCGCCGCATGCCGAAGGCCTGCACGAGGTCGGTTATTTCCCCATCCATGCGACGGAAGAAGGGCGTGAGCTTTTCGCCGGCTGCACCCACGCCTACCAGTTCCACAAGGACGGGTTCGAGATTCCGCGCGGTGCGGTGCGCCTGGCGACGGGCGAGATGTTCGAGAACCAGGCCTTCCGCATCGGAGGCCGCGCCTTCGGCCTGCAGTTCCATCCCGAACTTACGCCGAAGACGATGGAACTGTGGCAGGGCCATGCCGAACGCAAGCAGCTGCCCGGATCCCAGACGGTGGCGGAACTGATCGCCGCACGCGACAAGCACGAGAAGCGCACGCGGCGCTGGCTCTACCGCTTTCTCGACCATTGGCTTGCGACGCCGCAGGCGTCGTTGCAGAAGGCGGCCTGACGCCGCCCTGCGTGCTCAGCGCGTGAAGACGGCCTGCTGGATCAGCACGGCGACGGAGCCAGCAGGCAGGATGCCGCGCGTGCTGTTGTCGATATCCGACATCATCTGATCGACATTGAGCAGCGCCTGTGGCGTTTCCAGCGCAGCGGCATGGCGCTGCACGACGCTGAGGAAGGTGGCATTCAGGCGCGGCATCTGCTCCTGCACCTGCGTCATGTTCTCCGGCTTCAGCAACTCGAGCGTGAGCTCGACGTTGAGCCGGCCGGTAATGCGGTTCTCGCGGCTGATCGGTGCCATGAAGGGGCTGAACTTGATGTAGCGCTCGACCTTCGGCGCGGCCTTTTCCTCGGACGCGATGGCGGGAACCGACAGACTGCAGACCAGAAGAACGGCGGCGATCAGGCGAAGCATCACGGCACCTCCACGGTTGGGTGAATTTCCAGCATGGCACCGGGCAGGGCCAGCGCCACGACCTGCACGGCGGTCGATGCCGGGATCGACGCGTTGTGCCTGGCGTAGAATTCGCGCCGCACATGCGACGCCGTCATCAGCGCCTGCAGGTCGGTGGCGAACAGGATTTCGCTCGTCACATGCTGCAGGTTGGCGCCGACCTTGGCCAGCATCCCTTCGAAGCGCGTATAGATGCGGCGCATTTGCACTATCATGTCGCCGGGGCCGACCAGTTCGAACTTCTCGTCGGCCGACAGCAGGCCCGACATGTAGAGCGTGTTGCCGGAGCGCACGAAGCGCGGGAAGCCGAGCTTCCGCTCAATGTCTTCTTCGGCATAGACGATCTGGTCGAAGCGAGCCATGCCGGTCTCCCTCAGCGCGCCTTGCGGCGTTCGGCGGGCACGATGCCGCCGGTGATAAGCGAATCGATCTCGGCGGCGCTGAAGCCCGCCTCCTGCAACACCTCGCGGCTGTGCTCGCCGAAGCGCGGCGGCGTGCGGCGCAGGCTGGCCGGCGTGCGGCTGAACTTGATCGCCGTGCCGACGCCTTTGTAGTTGCCCTGTTCCAACACCATCTTGCGGTGCTTGGCATGCGGGTGGGTCAGGATGCCCTTCATGTCGAGGATCGGTCCGGCAGGGATGCCTGCGTCGAGGAGCTTGAGGCAGAAGGGTTCGGCATCCTTGTCGGCGAGGTGGCGGACGATTTCGTCGCGTAGCACCTCCTTGTTCTTCAGCCGTTCGGAGTTGGTCAGGAAACGCGGGTCCTTCGCCATCTCCGGCACGCCGAGTTCCTGGCACAGCTTCAGGAACTGGCCGTCGTTGCCGACCGACAGGTAGACGCCGCCGGTCTTGGTCGGGAAGGCGTCATAGGGCGCGATGTTGGTGTGGGCGTTGCCGACCAGCACGGGCTTCTTGCCCGACATGAACCAGTTGGCCGCATGCGGGTGCTGCAGCGCGATGCCGGTGTCGAACAGGCTCGCCTCGACCGACTGGCCCTTGCCCGATTTGTGGCGTTCCACCGCGGCCGCGAGAATCGCGTTGACGGCGAACAGGCCGGTGGCGATGTCGACGATGGGAATGCCCAGGCGCACGCCACCCGCGTCCGGCGGACCGTTGACGCTGATCAGGCCGCACATGGCCTGCAGCACGGCGTCATAGCCGGGATAGCCACCCAGCGGCCCGTCGCCGCCGAAGCCAGTGACGCGGCAATGGATGAGGGTGGGAAACTTCTTCGACAGGACCTCGTCATAGCCGAGGCCCCATTTCTCGAGCGAGCCAGTCTTGAAGTTCTCGACCAGCGCATCGGCGCCCTCGAGCAGGCGCAGCAGCACAGCCTTGCCCTCGGGCTTCGCAAGATCGAGCGCCAGGCTTTTCTTGTTGCGGTTCACGCCGACGAAATAAGCGGCTTCGCCGTCGGTGTAGGGCGGGCCCCATTCGCGTGTCTCATCGCCCTGCGGCGGTTCGATCTTGATGACCTCGGCGCCAAGGTCGCCAAGCAGCTGGGTGCAATAGGGGCCGCCCAGCACGCGCGACAGGTCAATGATCTTCCAGCCGGCCAGCGGGCCGACCTTGGCTGCATCCGTCATCAAAACTCCCTCTTGGCGGGGCGGGTCAGCTCGAGACCGCCATGCCTTTCTGGACGCCAGGCCGGGCGCCCATCGAGGCGACCCAGCGCTGCAAATGGGTAAGCCCGGGGATTCCCCCCGGCAGGCGCTGCACCGAGGTGGTTGCGCTCGGATAGGCCACCAGATCGGCAATTGTCATCGACGCGCCGGCCAGATAGGGCACCTCGCCTAGCCGCTGGTCGAGCACTTTCAGGAAGCGCATGGCGCGCCCCTCGAAGATGTCGATGGCCGACTGTACCTTCTCCTTCGCCGAAATCTTGGTGAAGTACTGCCCGGCAAAGGCCGGTGCCAGATTGGCGATGACGACCGACAGCCACTTGTAGACCTCAGCGCGGCCGGCGAGATCGGCGGGCATCAGTTTGCCGGTCTTGTCGGCAAGGTACAGCGCGATCGCGCCGCATTCGAACACGGTCAGCGGCTTCCCGCCCGGTCCGTCGCGATCGACGATCACCGGGCCCATGCCGTTCGGATTGATCGCCAGGAACTCCGGCTTCAGATGGTCGCCGCCCGGCAGGTTCACCTTGTGCACTGTGTAGGGCAGGCCGAATTCCTCTAGAAGGATCGAGGCTCGCTGCCCGTTCGATGTCGCCACGGTGTAAAGATCGATCATGGCAGCCTCAGCGCATCGGCGGGATGAGCGCCATGCCCTTTTGGATGCCCGGGCGTTCGCCCATCTTCGCCATCCAGCCCCGGACGTTGGGATACGGATCAAGCCCGCCATTGGCGAGCCGCGCGCCCGACACTGACATCATCGGATAGAGCAGCACGTCGACATAGGAGCACTCGCCGCCCAGCATGTAGGGCATTTCGCCGAGCCGCGCCTCGATGGGACGGATGCAGCGATGTATCTGGCCGACGTAGTATTCCAGCGCCGTCGGGTTCTCGCCCTTCAGCCGCGACGTGATGTAGAACTGGGCGCTGAAGGCGGGCGCGAGATTTGCCGTGATGTGGGTCGCCCATTCGGCTGCCACGGTGCGCGCGGCGAGATCCTTCGGCATCAGCTTGCCCGACTTCTCGGCCAGGTATTGCGCGATCACCTGCGTCTCGAACACCGACAGCGGCTTGCCGCCCGGGCCGTCGTTGTCGACGATGGCCGGGATCTTGCCGATCGGGTTGACCTTCAGGAAGTCGGCCGTCTGGTGCGCGCCCTTCGCCATGTCGACGTAGTGGAAGCGATAGGGCAGCCCGGTTTCCTCCAGCATCAGCGCAACCTTGTGGCCGTTCGCCGTGCCGTAGCCGTAGAAGTCGATCATTCTGCACTCCCCCAAACGGACCGCTGAATGGCGGCCCGTCCTGTTTTTCTTGTTATTCGGCGGCCTTGGCGACCGCGCGGGCCGGCAGCGCTGCCAGCTTCTGCATCACCTCGGCCGTCGTCATCACGTCGGCATACTTCTCCGACATGTCGAACAGGTTCACCGCATGCGAGACCCTGCTGCGGTCATAGACGGCGTCCTGCGGCACGGTGACCCGCCAGTTGTAGGCAAAGGCGTCGACCACCGATCCGCGCACGCAGCCCGACGTGCTGCAGCCGGTGACGATCAGCGTGTCCGCTTCCGAATCGACAAGGTAGGAGGCGAGCGGCGTGCCGAAGAAGGCGCTCGGGTGACGCTTCGGCAGCAGGATGTCGGTTTCGCGCGGCGCGATCTGGGGCGGGAACTCATAGCCCTTCGCGGCCACCGTCATGATGGCCGGCACCTTGGCGGCGAGGCGTCCCTGGTCGTAGGACTGCTTCGGCGCGACATGCGGATAGAGCACCGGCCAGCCCTTTTCGCGGAACAGCTTGAGCAGGACCTCGATGTTCTTCACCGCGTCCCAGGCAATCTCGCCGCAGCTCGTCGGAAATTCCTTGATCGCCTCGTAGAAGGGCTTTGGCGTGGTGCCGGTGGTGCGGTACTGCACGTCGATGATCAGCAGGGCGGGGCGCTTGCCCATGCCGGTCGGGCGGCCGAAGCCGGCCGCGCGATAGGCCTTCTGTTCCTCTTCGCTGATGATTCCGTCCCAGGGCTTGGCCATGGCTGTCTCCTGATGCTGACGCCGTAATCCTACTTCGCGGCGTATTTCTTTTCGATGGCGTCGAAGGCCGCCTTGTTGACGATCTCCTGGCGCTCGCCGAAGCCGATCAGCTGGTCCTCGAAGCCGGTGGTCGAGCCGTGCGTCTTCAGGTGCTGCAGCGTCTTCTTCAGCGCCAGCATCGCCGCCTGCATCGGCGCGTTGGCGTAAATCACAACGCCATAGCCCATCTTCTCGAGGTCGGCGCGCTCCACAATGGGGGTCTTCCCGCCATGAACCATATTGATGAGCTGCGGCACCTTCAGCTGCTTCGGAATGGCGCGGATTTCATCCAGCCCCTCCGGCGCCTCTACGAAGGTGACGTCGGCGCCCGCCTCGATGAAGGCCTGGGCGCGATCCATGGCGGCGTTGAAGCCGTGGACGGCGCGCGCGTCGGTGCGGGCGACGATGACGAAGTCCTGGTCGCGGCGCGCATCGACGGCGGCGCGAATCTTCTGCGCCGCCTCTTCCATCGAGATCACGTCCTTGCCGGCAAAGTGGCCGCACTTCTTCGGGAAGACCTGGTCTTCCAGCTGGATGCCGTTGGCGCCGGCGCGTTCCAGCACCCTGACGGTGCGGGTGACGTTCACGGCGTTGCCGAAGCCGGTGTCGCCGTCAGCGACGATGGGCAGGCTAGTGACATCGCGCATGGCCGAAACGTTGTCGGCGAGTTCCGACAGGCTGATGAGCCCCAGGTCTGGAATGCCGAGATAGGTGTTGGTCACGCCCGCACCGGTGACATAGATGCCCTCGAAGCCGGCATCCTCGATCATCTTGGCGGTCAGCGCGTTGGGCGCGCCGGGCAGCAGCACGGCCTTGCGGCGGTTGAAAAGGTTCTTCAGCGTCTTGTTGAGGCTGTCCGCCATCGGGAAGGGCTCCGGCAGGGCTGTCTTTCGGGAAGGCGGCACCTTACCGGGACTCGCGCAGGCGGAACAAGCGGCTCTGCCCGGGACTGCGAACGGTCCTCATGGGGGTCGCCCTCGGCGGTGCAAACGCCTACATTTCCGCCATACCCGGAAACGAAGGACCCGCCCCATGGCCGAACCGCAAGGCGCCTGGCCCGTCTGGCACGATCCCGCGGGCAAGCCGCTGTCGTGCCGCGACAAGATCAAGGTGCTCAACGAGAATCTCGACGAGATCAAGGGCATGGCCCAGGACGCGCTTGAGGACGCCATCCTGATGGGCGCCGACGAGGCGCAGATTCGCGCCACGCTGGCCAGGCTGGTCGACGGTCTCGTCAATCCCTACCGCGACCGCATGAGGAAGGGGCAGGCCTCGTGACCGGCCTCGCCCGTGCCCTGTGGGACGCGCGCGTCGCCGGCCGCGCGATCGCCCTGACGCCCGCCGAAAAGCCGCAAAGCGAAGCGGACGGCTACCGGTTGCAGGCCGAGATGATCGCACTGGCTTCGGGCGCGCTGCGCGGCTGGAAGCTCGGTGCGACCAGCGCGGTGGCGCAGGCCAATCTCAAGACCGCCCAGCCCTTCTACGGTCCGCTGATCGACCGCTTCTGTCATGGCAACGCGGCATCCGTGCCGGCCCCTGCCGCCTTCACGCCAGGCATCGAGGTGGAATTTGCCCTGGAACTGGGCAGCGACATCGCGCCGCGTGCCCGGCCCTATTCGGGCAAGGAACTTGACGACGCGGTCGCCGCAGCGATTCCGGCGCTGGAATTTGCCGGTTCGCGCGCGGCGGGCGGCATCCCGGCCGCGGGCGTCTGCACGCTGATCGCCGACTCAGGCGGCAATGTCGCCTTCGTGGCAGGCCCGCGTGTCACCGACTGGCGCCGCTTCGATCTGGCCGTCCAGGCTTGCCGCCTGCGGGTCAATGGCGAGGAAAAGGCGGCGGGAACCGGCGCCTTGGCGCTTGGTCATCCGCTCGAGGCGCTGGCCTGGTTCGTCAACGCGATGGGCAAGGCGGGCCAGACGATGAAAAAGGGCTGGGTCATATCGACCGGCACCTGTACCGGCTTCGTGCCGGTGCAATCCGGTGACCGGCTGGAAGGCGACTTCGGCGATCTCGGACGCGTCAGCGCAACGGTGGCATGACCATGGCAAACATGAAACGCAGTGCCTGCATCGTCGGTGCCGGTGGCGGCATCGGCCGCGCCACCGCCGCGGCCTTTCACGCCGCGGGCTATGGCCCGTTGCTGCTGATGGATTTGCCGGGCGCGGATCTCGACCGCGCGGCGGCGGAAAGCGGCGCCACGCCGATTGCCATCGATCTGCGCGATCCCGCGCGCATCAAGGCGGCCTTCGACGCCGGGCGGAAGCTGACGCCGAAACTTGACGCCCTGGTGCTGGTCTCCGGCATTGTCGAGAACCACAACGTCGCCAGCATGACGCCCGAACTCTGGGCCAACATCCTCGCCGTCAACCTGACGGGGCCGTTCACCTGCGTGCAGACGGCCGACAGCTGGCTCGCCGATGGCGGCCGCGTCGTGCTGCTGGGTTCGCTGGCGGGTCGGCAGGCGGGCGGCGTCACCGGACCGGCCTATGCCGCGTCGAAGGGGGGCATCGAAGGGCTGACCAAGAATTTCGCGCGTTATTTCGTGCCGCGCCGCATCACCGTGAACACGGTGGCGCCGGGCCCGATCGACACGCCGATGCTCGACGCCCATCCGCCGGAACGGATGAAAGTGCTGGCCGATTCGATTCCCTTCGGCCGCCTGGGGCGGCCGGAAGAAGTGGCCGCGCTGGTGCAATTTCTCTGCTCGCCCGAAGCGGGCTATATCACGGGCTGCATCCTGCCGATCAACGGCGGGTTGCGGATGGAATAGCCTCGAGTTCAAGGACCACACATGCTTGTCGAGCAAATCTGGACGAACAACCAGTACCGCAACTTCAACTATCTCGTGGCCTGCCCGGAAACCGGCGAGGCACTCGCGATCGATCCGCTGGAACACGCGATGTGCCTGAAGATCGCGAAAGAGAAGGGCTGGCAGATCACCCAGATTCTCAACACGCATGAGCACAGCGACCACACCGGCGGCAACGCAGCGGTGGTGGCGGCGACGGGCGCCAAGGTGCTGGCGCACAAGGGCGCTCGGGACAAGATCGCCGGAATGGACCGCGGCCTCTCGGCGGGCGACATCATCAAGGTCGGCAAGACGGTGGAGCTCGAGGCGCTCGACACGCCGGGCCACACGATGAGCCATATCTGCCTGCGTTCGCACACCGACACGCCGTGCCTGTTCTGCGGCGACACGCTGTTCAACGCCGGTGCCGGCAACTGCAAGGGCGGCGGCGACGCGGTGTCGCTCTATGCCACCTTTACCAGGCAGCTCGCGATGCTGCCGGAAAACACGATCGTCTACCCGGGGCACGACTACATCGTGAACAACCTCGGCTTCACGCTCAACCGCGAGCCGGACAACGAGGCGGCGAAGGAGCTGATGGCGCAGGTGAAGGACGAAGACCCCGCCAACCGCCGTCCGACCACGATTTCCGAGGAGAAGGAGATCAACACCTTCTTCCGCCTGCACAGCCCGAGCGTGATCGACGAGCTGCGCGTGTCCTTTCCCGACCTGCCGAAGGAGCCGGACGCGCAGACGGTGTTCGTGAAGCTGCGCGAGCTGCGCAACAGCTGGTAGGCAGCGCTAGAGGGGACGGTGATCCGTCCCCTCGCCGAAGGTGACGGCGAGCAGCGTGCCGGGTATGCGGACCTTGCCAGTGTGCCAGGTGTTGCGCGGCACGATGGTGCTTTCGCCCTCGTTCAGCGCCACTTCGCGCCGCGTCGATCCCTCGTCCAGGATCAGCGTCATCGCGCCCTTCAGCATGATCAGGATTTCCTCGCCCTTGGGATGGCGCTCCCAGTTGGCCCAGTCTTCGGCCTGGGGAAAGGCCGTCATCAGCCAGCCGCCGATCTCGCGCGTGCCCGCCATCACCTCGGGCCAGAAGGATTCCGTTACCGGAATCGCCGTGGCGGCATTGCCGTCGATGTTGATGTAGGTGGTCGTGGGATTGTAGGCGGGCGCGGGCTTGGCTTTGGCCATATCGACCTCCGGAATGGGTGTTCCGGTGTGACCTAGAGCGGCCGTCTCGTCAATTGGTCGCGCGAAGGCGCGCGTTCAGTTGGCCGCGCGAAGGCGCGCGTTCAGTTGGCCGCGCGAAGGCGCGCGTTCAGTTGGCCGCGTCGCGCAGACGGCGAAGCGCGTCACGCATCCGGGCCTGGAAGCCGGCGGCTTCCTTCTTGTCGTCGTCGGTGCGGGTGGCGAAGCCGGCCATGCCGGCCAGGCGGGTGCCGAGGGTGTCGAACTCGTCGGCCATCTTCTTCAGCTGGATGCGGTCGGTGGCCGAGCCAGCGGCGTCGCTCAGTGTGTCCATCGCACTGATCGCGCCATTCATCAGGGACTTCACGCCGGTGAAGGTGAGCTGGCCGCGGCCGAGCAGGAGCAGCTTGGATGCAGCCTCGGCCAGGCCGGTCAGGCGGTCGCGGGCAAAGTTCAGGCCGGCGGCGGCGGCGCTCGCCTTCATGCGGCGGACGTCGGCAATGACGCCGTTCAGCGCGCGGCTCTGATCGCCAGTCGGCAGGACCGACGGCGGGGCTGTGGAAGCGCTTTGAACGGCAAGCATGGCGTCAGCCTGGGCCCCGGGTGGTTAACAAAGGATGAATGACCGGCCGGGCGCGGGCCCTTAGAGTAGCGCCGCCCGAGAACAGACGCTGCCGGAACCGCTTTGCCCATGGCCAAGAAATCGCCGACGCCGCGCAAGCGCCTGCCCCAGGCCGAGCGCGAGGCGCAGATCATCCGCGACGCCATCCCCTTCTTCGCCAGCCGGGGCTTCAACGGCACGACGCGCGAGCTGGCCGACCATCTCGGCATCCACCAGTCGCTGCTCTACCAGTATTTTCCCAGCAAGGACGCGCTGATCGACCGCCTGTATCGCGAGATCATCCTGGGCCGCTGGAAACGGGAATGGGAAGACTGGCTGCGCGACCGCGACACGCCGCTGAAGGACCGGCTGGAACGCTTTCTCCGCGCCTTCACCGACGGCATCTTCAGCTACGACTACATGCGCTTCTTCTTCCTGGCCTGGATGGACCGGCCCTATGCACGCGACCACTACAACAACCCGACCCAGGCGCGTGTGTTCCGCATCATCAGCAGCGAGTTGCGCCATGTTTCCGGCCTGCCCGGCCATGAAGCCTGGCCGATGAGTGTCGCCGAGCTGGAGATGCACCACGCCTTCCAGAGCAGCATCTTCTACTACGGCGTCCGCCAGTTCATTTTCGGCGTCTCGCCGCGCATACCGCGCGATGAATTCATCACCCAGCAGGTCAAGCTTTTCCTGGCCGGTGCGCCGGAACAGCTGCGGGAAATGGCGAGGCTGCAGAAAGCGCCGATTGCCTGAGGATTGGCACGCTCTCCGGCGGTGCGCTTGACTCCCCGCGCGATTGCGGTCACCTTCAACTAGTCAATTGACTAGGAAGATTGGGCCGACGATGACGATCACGCTCGTGCAGGCGGAACATCCGACGCAACTGGGCGAGGCCGAACTGTGCGAACGCGCCCAGGCCATGGTCCCCACGTTGCGTTCGCGCGCGCTGGCAACCGAACGCAACCGCGCCCTGCTCAACGAAACGGTGGACGATCTCTTTGCCGCCGGCCTGCTCCGCTACTTCCAGCCCAGGCGCTACGGCGGGCTTGAGCTGGACTGGCCCGTCCAGTTCAAGGTGGGTCGCATCCTCGCCCGGGGTTGCTCGGCGACGGCCTGGATCGTCTGTGTCGTCGGCGCCCATTCGTCCTACATCGCCCGCTACAACAAGGAACTGCAGGACGAGATCTGGGGCCAGGACCAGGACGTGCTCATCGCCACCGGGTCGGTGCAGAAGAGCGGCAAGGTTGTGCGCGTGCCCGGCGGCTACCGCTTGAACGGCACCTGGGGCTTTGCCAGCGGCGTCGATCATTCCAAGTGGGGGTCTGTAGCGGGCCGCGTCGAGGGCGAGAATGAGGCCATCAACTTCGTCTTCCCGCGCAAGGACTACAAGATTGCCGACACCTGGTTTGTCGCCGGCATGCGCGGCACCGGCACCAAGGACATCGACGTCCAGGACGCCTTCGTACCGGAATATCGCACGCTGAAGCAGGAAGCCTTTGTCGGCCGCAACCCGCCGGGTTCGGCGGTGTCGAACCACTATATCCAGAAGGTGGAATTCCGGCCTTACACCGGCTCGGCGCTGCTGGGGCCGATCCTGGGCACGGCGGAAGGCGCGTTCGACGACTATCTCGCCATCACGCGCGGCCGCCGCGCCGCCATTGCGCGCAACACCATTGCCGACAATCCGCTGGTGCAGATTCGCGTCTCGGAAGCGGCGTCGGAAATCACTGCTGCCGCGGCGCTGTGCGAACGGCATGTCGCCTTCCTGCACAAGAAGGGCCAGACGCTGGAGCCCTTCACCGAGGAAGAAAAGGTTTCCACCACGCGCGACCGCGCCTTCGCCACGAAGTTGTGCCTTGATGCCGTGGAGCGCCTGACGCGCATGATGGGTGCGCAGGGCCTGCATGACGACAACCCCGTCCAGCGCGCCTTCCGCGACCTGCACGCCATGTCGACGCAGATCGGCGTGGCCTGGGACGTCAACATGCCGGCCTATGGCAAATGGATTCTCGAACAGCCGTCGACGCCGACCGGATCCGGTGGGATCTCGGCCGCGCAGGCTTAGGACGTACGGTGTCCAGGACATCAAGCAGGGAGGCGCCGTACAGGAACTTCTAGACGGGGAGGACAATCAATGAGTTTGAACACATCGCGTCTGTCTGCCTACGCCGCGGCTGGCCTCGTGCTTGCCGGGGTGGTTGCCGTTTCCGGCACGGCCACCGCCCAGTCGGCGGCCAACACGCTGCGCATCGCCAACACCGTGGCCGCCCCCAACCGCGGCGAACCCACGGCTGGCCTCTCCAAGCAGTACCTGGCGACCTGGGAGCTGATGCACGAAGCCCTGACCAGCGTCGGCGGAACGGGCCAGGCCGAACCGCGCCTTGGCGCCTCGTGGCGCAACAAGGACCCGCAGACCTGGGAATTCAAGCTCGCGCCCAACCTGAAGTTCCATAGCGGCGAGCCCTTCAACGCCGATTCCGTCGTCTTCATGGTCGGCTACCTGAACTCCGACGAGGGCAAGGGCACGCCGCTCTACGGCAGCCTGCGGCATGTGGTCGGCGCGACCAAGGTCGATGACATGACGGTGGAGATCAAGACTGCGGGGCCGAGTCCGATCCTGCCGTCGGAAATCGCCGCCCTGCGCTTCATGGACCCCAAGGTGTGGCGCGACCTCGGCAAGCAGGGCTACGGCAACAAGCCGTCGGGCCTCGGCCCCTGGCGTGTCACCAACTGGGACGAAACCAAGGTGGAGCTGACACGCTTCGACGGTTCCCTGCGCAAGGCCAAGATCGACAACGTGCTCATGTATTTCATGCCCGAGTCGCCAACGCGGGTGCAGGCCTTCCAGTCGAACGCAGCCGACATCGCGCTCTACATGTCGTCGGACGCCCGCGGCCTGATCGAAGGGGCAGGCGGCCGTCTGGCGAATAACCCGTCGCCCTCGGTGATCGTGTCGATCTTCAACCAGTCCAAGGGCGGCATCACGCTCGACAAGCGCGTGCGCCAGGCCCTCAACTATGCGGTGGACAAGAGCTATACCGAGACCCTGCTAGGCGGCAACACGATCGCCGCCAGCCAGCCGGCGACCCGCTCGGTCAACGGCTATCAGGCCGACATCAAGCCCTATGCCTACGACCCCGCCAAGGCCAAGGCGCTGCTGACCGAGGCCGGCTTCGGCGGCGGCCTCAAGATACTGGCCGAGGTGCTCAACACTGAGGCGGACAACAACAACGTCTACCAGCATGTCGTCAACAACCTGCAGAAGGTGGGTATCGACATGGAGTTGCGCATCATGACCACGCCGGACCTCAACGCCCGCATCACCGGCGGCAAGGTGCCGGAAGGTCCGATGATGCATTTCAACTATGGCTCGGCCCCGTCGATCGACATGATGCGGCCGGTCAATACCTATCACTCGTGCAAGTTCCCGCGCGGCTGGACCTGCTTCCAGGAAATCGAACCGACGATCGAGGCCGTCAACTCCGAGTTCGACCCGAAGAAGCGGGCCGAAGGCCTGCGCAAGATCTCGCAGTATTACCACGAGGCCGCGCCGGCACTCTGGCTCTATGACGCGTTCGAGCTCGACGCCATCGCCAAGCGCGTGAAGAACTACAAGAACGAAAACTGGCGGCTCAACTGGGCTGACATCGAACTCCAGGGCTAGCGGCGTTCCGGTCGCGCAGGATCGGAGCCTCCCTCCCGCGTCCAAGGCAGACCGCACCGGCGGGCCCGCAAGGCCCGCCGGTTTCTTTGTGGGAACAAGGCATGCGTTTGGCGTCGAAGGCGCCGTGAGCCGCCGACACAACGTGTTGCGGCGAGCCAGGCATGGCCTATTGTTGGGGCCTCGCTGGCGAATGGAATTGGTCCATGTTCTACGAACCTGAAAAGGGGCACGGGTTGCCCCATGATCCGATCAATGCGCTTGTCATCCCGCGGCCCGTCGGCTGGATCTCGACCGTTGACGTGGATGGCGTAGTCAATCTGGCGCCGTTCGCGCTCTTCAACATCGTCGCCTATGAGCCGCCCCATGTGATGTTCGCGCCCACGGGAAACCGAGGCGCGCCCTTCAAGGACAGCTTCAACAATGTCGCGGCAACCGGTGAATTCGTCGTGAACATGGCGACGTGGGCATTGAAGGACAAGGTCTGGCTCACCTCGACACCGGCGCCTCCCCATGTCGATGAAATGGAACTCGCAGGGCTGACCCCCGTTCCCTCAAGGCTGGTGCGGCCGCCACGTGTGAAGGAAAGCCCGGTACATCTTGAGTGCCGCCACGTGCAGACCGTTCGTCTGCCGCATACGGATCCCGGTTCGGCCAATCACATTGTGATCGGCAAGGTGGTGGGGGTTCATATCGACGATGTCGTCCTGAAGAACGGCATGGTGGACTATGCCTTGCTCACGCCGATGGCCCGGCTGGGCTACACCGATTACACCCGGATCACGGAAGTGTTCACCAAGCCATTTCCCAAGTGGCCGCCCACGGCCTAGCCGCAAGACCGCCGCCGCGGGTTCCGCCGATCGCCGCCGCTAATTCTTTCCCTTGGCGCTCCGCAGCCGGTGCACGATCGGCGGCGGCTCGAATGCGCGCACCGGCGGCACGACGCCGTCGAAGCGCTCGATGTCGACCAGGCAGCTATGCGCGCTCGGGCCCTGCGCCAGCTTCGACGAGCCGCTGTCGCGCGTCAGCACGTTGGGGTTGCCATGGGTGTCGAGCCCGCCGGGCTCGACCGGGTCATACCAGGCGCCGGTCGGCAGCTGGACGCAGCCCTGCATGACGCCGTCCGAAATCTGCGCACCGGCGAGCGAGGCGCCGCGGTCGTTGAACAGGCGCACGATGTCGCCGTCCTTGATGCCCTTCTTTGCGGCGTCAGCGGGGTGGATCAACACCGGCTCGCGGTCCCTGATCTTGTTGCTGCGGGAATAGCCGCCATTGTCATACTGGCTGTGCAGCCGCGTCTTCGGCTGGTTGGACACGAGGTGGAAGGGGAACTTCTTCGCCAGCGGCGCACCCAGCCATTCCACCGGTTCCATCCAGGTTGCCTGCGGCGGGCAGTTGTCATAGCCGAAGCCGGCGATCGTCTCGGAATACAGCTCGAGCTTGCCCGACGGCGTCTTCAAGGGATTGCCCCTGGGGTCTTCCACGAAGGCCTGCATCAGCACTCGCGGCCGTTCCGGCGTCGGGAAGCGCAACTCGCCCGCGGCACGGAAGGTTTCGTAGTCGGGGATTTCGGCGTTCTCACTTGCCGCCATCTGGCGCAGCTGGTTGTACATGTAGCGCAGCCAGCCGTCCTCATCGCGATTCTCAGTGTAATCCTCGCGGATGCCGAAGCGGTCCGACAGTTCGCTGAAGATGTCGAAGTCGCTCTTCGACTGGCCAAAGGGCTCCATCGCCTTGTGCATCGGGAAGAAATAGTCGTCGTTGAAGGCGGTGCCGATGTCGTTGCGCTCCAGCGGCGTCGTCACCGGCAGGACGATGTCGGCATGGCGCGCATTCGCGTTCCACCACGGCTCGTGCACGACAATGGTTTCCGGCTCCTGCCAGGCGCGCACCAGGCGGTTCAGGTCCTGGTGGTGGTGGAACGGATTGCCACCGACCCAATAGACCAGGCGCGTGTCGTTGAAGGTGATCTTCTGGCCGTTGTAGTCGATCACCTGGCCCGGGTTCAGCAGCATGTCGGCGATGCGTGCGACCGGGATGAAGTCCTTGAAGGTGCTGGTGCCGGAGCCGAACAGCGGCCCGCCGATGTTGCGCGCCGGATTGCCGATGTTGCTGATCGCGCCATAGCCCATGCCGAAGCCGCCGCCCGGCAGGCCGATCTGGCCGACGATCGCGGCGAGCGTGGTCAGCGTCCAGAAGGCCATCTCGCCATGGTCCTGGCGCTGCAGCGACCAGCTGGCGGTGACGATGGTGCGGGTTGCTGCTGCATCGCGGGCAAGGCGGCGGATGACGTCGGCGGGCAGGCCGGATTTCTCCGCCGCCCATTCCGCGGTCTTCGGCGTCCCGTCCGTCTCGCCCATCAGATAGGCGCGGACGCGGTCGAAGCCGACGGTGCAGCGGTCAAGGAAGTCCTGGTTGTGCAGGCCCTCCGACACCAGCGTGTGGGCCATGCCCATCATCACGGCGACGTCTGAGTTGGGACGCGGGGTCAGCCACTCGGCGTCAAGGAAGTCGGCGGCGTCTTCGCGCACCGGGCCGAGATAGATGAAGCGGGCACCGTTCTCCTTCGCCTTACGCAACCAGTCCTTGACGATGTGGCGGCCGGCGCCGCCGCCATCCACCTGCGCGTTCTTCAGCGGGATGCCGCCGAACATGATGAAGAGCTTGGTGTTGTCCGCCAGGACCGGCCAGGAGGTGAAGCCGTTATAGAGCTCGGTCCACGAGCCGGCGACGTGCTGCATCACCACATCGCCCGCCGCCAGGCTGTAGCTGTTGACCGACTTCACATTGCCGCCCAGCAGGTTCAGGAACTTCCTCAAATGGGGCTGCGCCAGGTGGAACTTGCCTGCACTGGCCCAGCCATAGGACCCGGCATAGATCGCGCCGGGGCCGAAGCCGTCGCGCACGCGCCGCACTTCTCCGGCCACGAGATCGAGCGCGCGCTCCCACGACACCGGAACGAAGGGTTCGGCGCCCCGGCGGTTGTCATGCTTGCGCGGGCCGTTTTCCAGCCAGCCCAGCCGCACCATCGGCTGGGCGATCCGCACCTGATCCTTCAGCGCCTGCGGCATGCCGGCGCCGATCGACGAGGGATCGGCATCGGCCTTGATGGGTGTCATCTTCACCACGTCGCCGTCGCGCACTTCGGCGTCATAGGCACCCCAATGGGTGTGCGTGCGCAGGGTCTTGGTGGTCATGGCGGATATCCCGGGGAGAAGAAGGGCACAATCACAGCTGTATAATGCCCTTCCCAGGTGACCCGGGGGAAGGGCCGGTCAGCGATATGGGCTCGGCAAGTCGATCCCGAAGGCATGCCGGCCGAAGGGGAGCGCATTCTGGTCCCAGGCCATCACGCCATGCGAGGCCAGCGCGTTCAGGTCGCGGAACTTGAGCTGGATCGGGTTGTCTTCCCTCTGTCCCGTCACGCCCATGGCCATCACCAGCCGGTCCGTCGCGCGCCGGCACAGCAGCGCGGCATAGGCGACGTTGCGCTTGTAGCGAAGCTGAACATCCTGCGGGATGGGCTCGTCCGCGCGGGCCCGGCGATTCACGTCGGCAAGGTCGGCGCGCAGCAGCAGGTTGGCGCATTCGATCTCGGCGCCCGATTCCGCCACGCGGAGCTGCAGGTTGGCATGTTCGCCCAGTTGCTTGTCGGACAGGATGCCAAGCCGGCCGCCGGTCTGGCGCACATAAAGGTCAAGCGCGCTCTCCGCCACGCCGGTGACCGGACCGACGACGGTGAAAGGCCCCACGCCCATCATCGGCAGGCGATAGATCGGGTTTGTGTTCGCGGTGGTCCCGGGTGCCTTGCCGCTGTTGGCGGCAGGAAAGTCGAGCTCGCGCCAGCCCGGCACGAAGGCATCGCGCACGATGACGTCGTTGGTCCCCGTGCCGCGCAGGCCGGTTGAGCGCCAGGTGTCGACGATTTCGAAATCGGCGCGCGGCACCAGCACCGTGGTGCGGCGGGGCGGCCCGTTGTCCTGCGCGACCAGCGCCAGCAGGATCACCCAGTCGGCCGAATCGATGCCGCTGGCGAAATGCCAGTGGCCCGACAGGCGATAGCCGTTGCGCTCTGGTACCGCCCGCGCCGACTCATGGGCATAGGCGGAGCAGACGATGGCGTCGGGGTCCTTCGCCCAGATGTCGTCCTGCGCCTCGGCCGGGAACAGGCCGCAGACCCAGTGATGGCTGGCGACCACCGTGGCGATCCAGGCCGACGACGCACAGGCGCGGCCAATCTCGCCCGCGACGAAGACCTGAGCGCCATAGTCGAGCTCATAGCCGCCATGGCGCTTCGGCTGGTTGACCTTGAACACGCCGGCCTTCTGGAAGTCGCGGATCGTCGCGGCCGGAATGCGGCGGCTCTCCTGCGTCTCGGCTATGCGTTGGGTAAGCGCGGGCAGCAGCGCGCGGGTGCGGTCGAGGACGGTGTCGAGGGTCGGCAGGGCGGTCATATCGCAAGGCTGGACAGTTGGGCCTCGTCGCGCAAGGATTTTCCGGCAACGGAGGAACCCATGACCGGACTCGTCAGCGTGCTCGACACTGCCGCCATGCCCTGGGCGCCGGAACCGGCGATCCGCGGCATGCTGGTGAAAAAGCTGCATGTCGACGAGGCGACGGGCGGCACCGTGCAGATCCATTTCGCGCCGCCGGATTACGGCATCCATGTGATGTTCCGGCGCCCGAACCGGCACTATCACCGCACCGCCTGGGAACGCTCGCTTTGCCTCTATGGCGACTTTCCCCACTGGGAATGGCGCGACGGCGCCGACCTGGAAGGCGAGATGATCGTTTTCCGGCGAGGCACCTTCATGGACCGTCCGCCACTGACCCTGCATGGGCTGAAGGCCGAACCTCGCAGCACCGTCGGCGCGCAGTTGCTGGAATGGAGCACCGGCGGCGGCACGGGCCTCGACGACCCCGCTGCGAAGCAGGAAACCTTCGACGTCCCCTTTGACGACAGCGCCCGTGGCATCAATCTGCCCTTTACCAGCCCGCGCATCTTCCCGGCGGATACTCTCCCCTGGCAGGCGGCGCGGCCCGGCTGGAAATGGAAGCCGCTGGCGGATGATGCGCCGCGCGCGCCGGCCTGCGGGTTCCTGCATGTCGCGGCTGACACAGCGGGGGCAGGTGAGATCCTGACAACCCGCGGACCCTTCGCCTGGTTTTTCGTCTTTGCCGGTGACTTGCGCCTGCAGGTGGACGGCCGCCCGCTTCATTTGCGCGAAGGTGGCTTCGTGCGCTGGGAAGCCCCGGCCGATCTCCGGCTGGCCCAGGGTTTGCTGTCGGACACGGGCGCGACGCTGCTCTGCGTCGGCACGCAGCTCATCTAGTCAGCGCGGCATCCGCCATCAGGCGCAGGCCCAGCAGTGCCATCACGCTGCCGGCGCCGCGGTCGATCCATCGCTTCGCGCGGCCATAGGCGGCGCGCAGATGTGGACGGGAAAAGCCGAGCGCCAGCAGCGTGTACCAGCCAAGTTCCAACAGGAACAACGCAGCGGGCAGGGCGACGGCGAGTTCCAGCGGCACGGTCGCGGGCAGCAGCGCGACGAAGACGCTGGCATAGACCACGGCTGTCTTCGGATTGCTCATCTGGACGGCGAAGGCCAGGGTAAAGGCGCGCAGTGTGGATGCACTGCGCGGCTCGCTCTCCGGCACCGCCACCATCGGCTCTTGTGCCCCGCGCCACAGGCGCCAGCCGAGATAGAGAAGATAGGCGCCGCCGCCGATCTTAAAGGCGAGATACGCCCAGGGCGCCTGGGCCAGCAGTGCCGTCAGGCCCGCCATGGCCAACACGGCGAACAGGAAGCCGCCGAGGCCCATGCCGAGCGCGGCGGCAAGGCCCGCGCGCGCGCCAGCTTCGGCGGACAGGCGCGCGACGAACAACACGCTCGGCCCCGGGCTCACCATCCCCACGGCAATGGCGCCCAGGATGCTGAAGAAGGCGAGCGTTGCGTCCATCGCGTCAGGGAATCGTCACCACGACACGGCCGACGGCCCGCCGTTCGCGCAGTTCCAGCATGGCATCCTTGAACTGCGCCAGCGGGTAACGCGCCGAGACATGCGGCTTCAGTTTGCCGGCAGCAAGCCAGCCCAGCAGCTCCTGCACGCTCGCATCCAGCTTGTCGCGCGCGTGGTCGCGGAAATAGCGCAGGGACGAGCCCATGGCCGAGCGGTGCTTCACCAGAAGCCGATTGGCGGGGATCTGCGGGATGCCGCCGACAAAGCCGAAGACGAGATAGCGGCCGCCCCAGCCGAGCGACGAGAGTGCCGGGTCGAACAGGTCGCCGCCAATTGGATCGAAGACCACGTCGGCGCCCTTGCCGGCGGTGATCTCCTGCACCTTGTCCTTCCAGGCGGGATCGCTGTAGTTCACCAGCGCATCGGCGCCATGGGCTTTGGCGACGGCAAGCTTGTCGTCACTGCTCGCGCCGGCAATGACACGCGCGCCCATTGCCTTGCCGATCTCGACCGATGTCAGCCCGGTGCCGCCCGAGGCGCCGAGCACCAGCAGTGTCTCGCCCGGTTCCAGCCGCCCCTGCCAGCGGATCGCGACATGCGATGAGACGTAGCCGACATAGAAAGAGCCGGCGATGTCGAAGGGCATGCTGTCGGGAATGACATGGGTGTCGAGCGCGGGCGCCAGCGCATGCTCGGCGAAGCCACCCCAGTCGAGCTTGGCCATCACGCGCTGGCCAGGCTTCACGCGGGTGACGCCGGAACCCACCGCAGCCACCACGCCCGCGCCTTCCAGCCCCGGTGCGAAGGGGAAGGGGGGCTTCGTCTGGTATTCGCCGCGCGTCATGACGATGTCGGCGAAATTCACCGACGCCGCCTTCATGTCGATCAGCACCTGGCCCGGCCCCGGGGTGGGCGCGGGCAGATCGCCCAGGGTGAGGCTTTCAACCTCACCCCAGGCGCGTGCGATCGCCGATCGCACGGATCAGCGCAGGCCGAGCGAACCGGGGTTCACGAGGCGCTGCGGATCGACCAGATCCTTGACCTGCTGCAGCAGCTCGCGCGTTTCCGGCTCGCGGCCCTCGAGATACGGATACATCTTGCCGATCTGCAGGTGCACGCAGCCCTGTTCCATGAACAGCCGGGCCAGGCCCTTGCGGATCTCCAGCATGGCGTTGCGCGCTTTCAGGTTTTCCGGGAACTGCTTCAGCTTGGCGTAGTGCGCCTTTTCGATCATCCGGGTGTGCAGCGAATAGTGTGAATCCGGCCAGAAGAAGGTCGGCTCGAACAGGATCGCGTTGGTGCTGATGACGGTCATCAGGTAACCCCACTCGATCTTGTTCTCCTCGACGAGCTGCTTGCGCTCGTTGAAGAAGGCATCGATGGCGCGCAGCAGCGTCTTTGCCCGCGAATGCGGCATGATGACGTGGATCGGCACCCAGCGCTCACCCTCGGGCCCGAGCAGCCGGTTGACCGGCGCGAAGGGCATGGCGCGGACAAGCTTCGGCATCGACGGCTCGATCTCGGTGCCGTTGAACTGCGCGACGATGGCCTTCACACGCTTGAGCGCGCTGTCGGCCACTGCCTGGTCGCGGCCCTCGACGATGACGTGCATCGCCCAGTTGACGTCATCGGCGAAACGGCGCCCGGCAACGGCGATCTTCGCCGCGTCCTTCAGGCCGCCGAGCAGCGTCTTGCCCGACTTCACCACGCTGCCCAGCGCCTTGAAGTCCTTGGCCAGGCCTTCGAACTTCATGCGCATCGACAGGAGATAGGGGTCGAAGCCGAAGCACTCCGAAGCAAGACCCTCACGGCTGATCTGCGACATGGCCGAGGTCATGCTCACATCGTCGGGGAAGTCGTAGGAGCCGAACAAGGCAACCTCCGGCGTCTTCACCAGGCGCAAGGACGCCCGCACCTTGAAGCCCATGGCGCCGGTGTCGCCGAGGAAGATGCCGGCAAGGTCGGGGCCATAGGTGCGGAAGAAGGGCGACGGGTTGTGCGGCGTCGCCCACGAGCCGGTCTTGACGAGGCGCCCGTCGGCGAGCGCGATCTCAAGGCTCAGCACCGATTCGACCGCGGTGCCATGGGTAGAGGAGCCGAAGAAAATGCTGTTCTGGCTCAGCACGCCGCCGACCGTGGCATACATGCCCGAGAAGGGTCCGAAATAGGGTGTGCGGACGCCCTTTTCCTTCAGCGCTTCGTAGAGCTGCTTCCACGTTACGCCGCATTCGACGACGACATACATGTCCTCGGTGTTGATCTCGAGGATCCTGTTCAGCCGGCGCGTGTCGACCATCACCGTGTCGGTGCGCTCGGGCGCATAACCGGCGGTATAGGACATGCCGCCGCCGCGCGCGACCACGGCCATGCCGGCGCGCGTCGCCTCGCGCACCACGGCGGCCACTTCCTCGGGCGTGCCGGGTGCTACCACCAGTTCGGCGGGTTCGGGCTTGTAGAACACGTCGGTCGAGAAGAAGGCACGTTCCTCGGCGTCGGTGATGACGTGGTCCTTGCCGACGATGCCTTCGAGAGCCTGGATCAGGGGGCGGCGATTGTCGCCCGCAGCGGGTGCGGCCGTGGGGGTCATGGGGTCCTCCGGTTGTTGGTTGGGGTCAGCTTAGGGATCAGCCGATGGAGTCGTAAAGTGCGCGCACGAGCGCGACGCCGCGGGGGCCAAGGCCCGGCGTCACGCCGAACAGGCCGCCCACATAGCCAAAGGACAGGCCGCTCTTCGGGTCGGTGAAGCCGATGCGGTGCCCGGCGCCCATATGGCCAAAGGCCTCCATGCTGGTGCCCATCGGGTGCTCGCCCGGTGTGTTGAGCTGGTAGCCGAGGGCAAAGCGGTTGTGGATGGCGAAGACCGGGTCGTCGCTTTCGATCTGGAAGCTGGTGGCCTTCTTCACCGTGTCCGCCTTCAGGATGCGCGTGCCGTCCAGCTCGCCGCCGTTGCCGAGCGCGGCGAAGAAGCGCGCGATGCCGCGTGCCGTGCCATGGCCAGAGCCCGCACCCATCTGCGCCTTGCGGAAGGCTTCGGAATTGATGCGGTCACCGGATGCGCCGCCGCGGCTGGTCAGCGCCACGATCTCCGGCTGGCCGCGCGCCGGCGGCGGCGGATTGGGCATTGGCGCCATGACGAGATGCGCGCAGCGCGCGATCTGCGCGTCGGTCAGCGCGAAGTGGAAATCGGCATCCAGCGGGCCCGTCACCCATTCGCGCACCAGCGGTGCGATCGTCTTGCCGGTGACGCGGCGCAGCACCTCGCCGATCAGGTAGCCGAAGGTCATGCTGTGGTAGACCGGCGTTTCGCCCACCGGGCCCACGGGCTTCTGTGCGGCGAGCGCGCGGGTGACCAGTTCCCAGTCATAGGCGTCGCCCGGCTTCAGGTCCGCGTCGATGTAGTAAAGCCCGGCCTGATGCGTGAAGAGCTGGCGGACAAGGATCTTGTCCTTGCCGTTCGCGCCGAATTCCGGCCAGTAGCGTGCAACGGGCGCGTCGAGGTCGAGCAGCCCGCGTTCCACCGCCATATGGCCGGCGGTCGCGGTGAAGGCCTTGGAGATCGAGAAGGCCGCCGCCATCGTGTCGCGCTGCCACGGCGCGCCGCTGCGCGGGTCGGCCACGCCGCCCCACAGGTCGATGATGGGCTTGCCATGCCGATAGACGGCGACCGCGGCGCCGTGCTCGTCCTGCTCCGTGAAGTTGCGGGCGAAGGCGTCCTTTACCTTGCCGAAGGCAGGATCGCAGCTGCCCTGAATCGTGATCGCAGGCGTTTCCATGCCCTGTTGCTCCCTATCGCCTTTTGACGGAACCTGACTCGCCTGAAAGGAGAAGTCCATGCCGCTTGGTACCATCAATCATATCGGCCTTTCCGTGACCGATCTCGACCGGTCGGAACGGTTCTACGACCCGTTGATGGCCTTCATGGGATATTCCCGCATGCCCGCCACCCCGGGCCAGCGCAAATGGAAGAAGCGCGGCGTTGGCATCTTCCTGATCTACGAGGCGCGGCCAGAATCGCGGACCAAGGTCCATGACCGCTACGCGCCCGGCCTGCATCACCTGTGCTTCGACGCCGAAACGCGGGAGGAGGTGGACCGCCTGCATCGCGTGATGGTTGCGGCGGGAGCCCGCATTCTCGATCCACCGGCCGAATACGCCTATACACCGGGTTACTACGCCGTGTTCTTCGCCGACCCGGACGGATTGAAGCTGGAACTCTGCCACGCGCCGGCGGCCTATCTGGGCGTGCCGGGCTGACGCCGGACGGACGACTCAACCGGCCGTCAGGGCGCCGCTGTCGTGAAGCTGTTGCAGCTTGGCGGCATCGCCGCGCGCAGCCTGGACCATGAATTTCAGGCAGTCGCCGACGCTGATGATGCCGACGACGCGGCCTTCGTGGATGACCGGCATGTGGCGGAAGCCGCGCGTCTGCATGGTGCGCAGCACCTCGTCGACCTGGGTTTGCGGCCGGCAGGCCACCACCTTGGTGGTCACCACCGATTCCACCCGCATGCCGTGGATCAGGTCGGCCTGGTTGGCGATCGCCTTGACGATGTCGCGTTCCGACAGAACGCCGATGAACTTGCCCTTGCCGTCGACCACCATCAGCAGGCCGATGCGGTTCTGGTAGAGCAGCTTGGCCGCCGCGACCATCGTGTCCATCGGGTCGATGGTGATGACCGGTCGGTTCTTGAGGCGGAGGATCTGGTCGATCGTGCTCATGGCTCTGCTCGTGTGACGGCGTGCCGCAGGGGGGCTGGCCGGGCAGTATAGCGAAACTGATGGCCGATGGGCCGGAATACCGGACCGGAGCCCGCGACTTGTGCCGCAGGCCTTGCCATCGGGGCAAGCGGCGATGCACCCTTTCTCCACGTTTTCCCCGGTATCAGCGAGGACCCGACCATGTCCGGCCAGACCCAGCACGCCATGTTGCCCGATGCGAGCCATGATGAAGGAGCGCGGCAGGAGTTTTCCGTCACGCTGGCCGGCCATGTCGCCCGCAATGTCCAGGGCGGCACCCGCAAGATTTATGACACCAAGGTGGAGCCCGCCTTCCGCCGCAAGCAGAACCGCAAGCCCAACCGGCTCGAGGTGCGCCGCGCCCTGCTGGAGGAGCCCTACTACCAGATGTGGTCGTCGCTGAAGCGCACCACGCAGGAAATCCTCTTCGATTCGGTGGGCGAAAGCGTGGAACGGCAGCTGCCGGCGCTGATCAAGCGGGCCAAGCCATCGGGCCGGCGCAAGGGGTCGCTCACGCTCGATCCCGCGGTGAAGGTGCCGACCTATCTGTCCGCCGTCGATATCCACTGCATGCCCGGCAACTATCACGGCGAGATCGCCGCCGATGACGTCTATGCGGGCGCGCTGTTCGACCGGGGCATCTATCTCTATGGCCTCGGTGGCCTCGGCCCCGACAATGACGACATGGGGCGCAGCATCTCGCACTGGCTGAAGCGCAACCATCCCGGGTTCAAGCCGAAGCGCATCCTCGACATGGGCTGCTCGGCCGGCACCAACACGGTGGCCTGGACGCGGACCTATCCGGGCGCTGCGGTGCATGCGATCGACGTGGCGGCGCCGATGTTGCGCTATGCCCATGCGCGCGCCGAGGCCTATGGCGCGCCGATCCATTTCAGCCAGCAGAATGCCGAGAAGACGAACTTCCCGTCCGGGCATTTCGATCTCGTCTATTCGCACATCCTGACGCATGAGACGGCGACGACCGCCTATCACAACATCATCAGGGAATGCTTCCGCCTGCTGAAGCCGGGCGGGCTGATGATCCACCAGGAAACGCAGTGGGCGACGAAGGACGAACCCTTCAACCAGGCGACGCTCGACTGGGAAACCCACTACAACGCCGAGCCCTTCAAGACGAAGCTCGACACCCTCAACCTGCAGGCCATTGCCGAGCAGGCAGGATTCAAAGCGAAGAACGTGTTCTTCCAGACGGTGCCGAGCGAACAGGCCGGCACGAAATACTATCGCGGCCAGTGGAACCTGTTCGGGGCGTGGAAGAAGTAGCCGGTTCCTCCGGGCTCTCTCTCCCCTAGGGGAGAGGGAGCTGCTTACTTCACCGCACCATTCACATAGAGCGAATCGGCATAGGTCTTCGGCGCCGGGCCGTTGTCAGAGATCGTCAGGTCCGCATTCATCGTCGCCAACATCGGCGTCTGCGGGAAGGACTTCGCCTTGGCGAAGCCGCTTTCCACCGCCACCGACTGCAGCTCCAGCTCATGCATCGTCGTCATGAAGGGTTCGGCGTTGAACTTGGTGCCCCAGCGGTGCCAGGCCGCGTCGAACTCGTCTTTCGCGTAATACTGGCGCGATTCACAATGCGCCATCACACCGCCGGGACGCAGCAGGCGCTTCGCCTCGCGGAATATGTTGCGCAGGGCCTTGCCTGACGTCTCGTGCAGGATGATCACCGACAGCACGAGGTCGAAATGCCCGTCAGGGAAGTCGGTCTTCTCGGCATTCTGCTGGCTGAAATGGATCGGCACCCCAGCTTCCTCGGCGCGCACATGGCCCCAGCGCAGGCAGGGGGCGGCGACGTCGATGGCATGCACCTCGGCATCCGGGAAGACCTGGGCGATGCCGAAGGTGGAATGGCCCACGGTGCAGCCCATGTCGAGAATGCGCTTCGGCTTCAGGTCAGGGAAGTTGCGCCTGACGAATTCGGCGAGGCAGGTGCCGACCTCGTCGTTGTTCCTGCCCTTGTAGGCGTGGCTTGTGATTGTGCGGTCATAGAGCGCGCCGGCATAGACGTCGTCGTCCGTCAGCTCGGTGTGGTAGTTGCCCGGCATGCAGTGGATATCGACCGCCGTCAGGTAGGCTGGCGCAGCGACCGCCGGGTTCAGGCGCAGCGATCCCGTGGTCTTGCCACGCGCCGTCCGGCGCGCCGTCTCGATCAGGTCGGGCAACTGGCGTTCGATGACGCCGCCGGCCACCTCATACATGTCTTCCTGGGCAATGCGGCGCAGCGCGCTGCGCATGGCATAGGGCGCTGTGCTTTCCCACAGCGTCTGCAGCTCCCAGCGATCCGGCGCGCGGCCGTACTTCTTCTCGAAGGCCGGTTTCGTCGTCCGGTCATAGACCTGCCGGTGCTGCACCATCAGCGGCCCGCTGACAAACTTGCGCAGCATGGCAGAGGCACTTTCGCGCGCCCTTTCATCATGGGTGGCTGAAAACAGCGGGGTAATGGCGGCCATGGCAAAACACCAGAATGATGTGGGGTATTGGTTCCCAGTATGGAACAAACGGGCGGCGGATTGAACCGCCTCGCAATCCTTTGCGCACGCGCCGCCGGTCGCTACCATGCCGGTCCATTCCCGCCGCACAAGGTTCTGCCATGGCCGACGTTCACAAGCGCTACATTCTCGCCGCCTATCCCGACGGCATGCCCAAGGAAAGCGACTGGAAACTGGAAACCGGGCCCGTGCCCGTACCCGGCCCGGGCGAATTCCTGGTCCGCACGGTGTTCCTTGCGCCGGAACCGCGCCTGCGCCTGATGATGAACCCGACCAATGACAGCAACCGCGCCATGCGCCCCAATGGCGGCATGACCGACATCGGCAAGATCATGCCCTGCACCATCCTGGGCGAGGTCGTGCAATCCAACGACCCGGATTACAAGCCGGGCGACGTGGTCGAGGGCTTCCTCGGCTGGCAGAACTATGCCATCGCGACGCGAAAGGGCTTCAGCGCCAAGAACAACCCGAGCGGCATCGCCAAGATGGACCTGTCGCTTGGAACCCTGTCCTCCTTCGTCAGCGTGCTCGGCATTCCCGGCCTGACAGCCCACCTGGCGCTGCGCCATGAAGGCAAGGTGAAGCCCGGCGAGACGGTGGTGGTGACCAGCGCGGCCGGCACCGTCGGCTCGGTGGCGGCGCAGCTTGCCAAGCTGGCGGGCGCGCATGTCGTCGGCCTCACCTCGACGGATGAGAAATGCGAGCACCTGATCCAGGATCTCGGCCTCGACGTCGCGATCAACTACCGCAAGGAAAAGGACCTCGCCGCCGCCATTCGCAAGGCCTGCCCGAAAGGCGTCGACTATTACTTCGACAATGTTGGCGGCGAGATGGCGGATGTGATCAAGGCGCAGCTCAACCCGGGTGGCCGCGTCACCCGCTGCGGCATCGTCGCCAAATACAACAAGGACACCAGCCAGTGGCGGCAGTCCGACGAGTTCGCCGGCCAGTTCACCATCCATGACCATGTCGCGGAATATGACGGCGCGCGCAAGGAACTGTCGCAGCTCGTCAAGGCCGGCAAGCTGAAATATGCCGAGGAGATCTTCGACGGCTTCGAGAAGATTCCCAGGGTCTTCATCGACCTGCTCAACGGCAAGAACACCGGCAAGTTCCTCGTGCGCTGCGCGCCGGATCCCAAAGGCACGCGGTGACCGACGCACCGAAGCCCCCGCGCGCCGAAGCGCGGGCGGGGGAGGATCCCTATGCCTGGCTGCGCGATGAACAATGGCAGGCGGTGATCGCCGACCCGGCGAAGCTGTCGCCGGCGATCCGCGCCTATCTCGAAGCCGAGAATGCCTATACCGACCTGGTGCTGGCTCCGCTTGCCAGCCTGCGCACGGCGCTCGTCGCCGAGATGCGGGCGCGCATCAAGGAAGACGATTCGACGGTGCCGGTGCCGGACGGGCCCTTTGCCTATTATTCGCGCCATGTGCCGGGCGGGCAGCATCCGATCTTCTGCCGCAGCCCGCGCAACGGCGGCGCGGAAACGGTGCTGCTGGACGGCAATGCCGCCGCCGCGGGCCTCGCCTATTTCCGCGTCGGTTCGCTGCAGCACAGCCCGGATCATCGCCGGCTCGCCTGGACGGTCGACACGGCGGGCTCGGAAATCTTCACGCTCTATGTGCGCGATCTCGACGGCGGGGCCCTGATCGGCACGCCGGTGACGGGCGTGCATGGCGGCAGCGTTGCCTGGGCGAATGACAATGCCACGCTGTTCTACACCCGGCTTGATGCGCAGCACCGGCCGACCAAGGTGTTCCGCCACACGGCCGGCGCGCCGGACGCCGACGTTCTCGTCTACGAGGAAAAGGACGCCGCCTTTTATCTTGGCCTGGGCAAGACCGAGAGCGAAAAGTTCATCGTCATCGGCGCGTCGAGCCACGCCAACACGTCGGAATCCTGGCTGATCGATGCCGATGCGCCGCTGGCGCCGCCGCTGCTGGTGGAGCCTCGTGCCGACGGCATCGACTATGACGTCAGCCATCGCGACGACACGCTCTATATCCGGACCAACGCGGACGGGGCGGAGGACTACAAGATCGTGACCGCCCCCGTCGCCACGCCGGGCCGGGCACAATGGCGCAACCTTGTCGCCCATCGCGAGGGCGTTCTGATCCGCGGCCTCGAGCTTTATCGCGACTGGCTGGTGCGGTCGGAGCGGGCGGACGCGCTGCCGCGCATCGTCGTGCGCCAGCTTGAGACCGGTGCCGAGCACACGATTGCCTTCGACGAGGAGGCCTATGACCTGTCGTTACACGGCGGCATGGAATTCGCGGGCGACACGCTGCGCTTCTCCTATTCCTCGATGGCGACGCCGTCCTCGGTCTTCGACTATGCGATGGCCAGCCGGACGCGCACCCTGCGCAAGCGCCTGGAGGTGCCAAGCGGCCACAATCCGGATGACTATGTCGTTCGCCGCATCCAGGCGCCGGCGCGCGACGGCGAAGCCGTGCCGGTCAGCATCCTCTATCGCAAGGGAACGCCGCTCGACGGCTCGGCGCCGCTCCTGCTCTATGGCTATGGCTCCTACGGCATCAGCATCCCGCCGTCATTCTCGACCAACCGGCTCTCGCTGGTCGATCGCGGCATCGTCTATGCCATCGCCCATATCCGCGGCGGCATGGACAAGGGCTTCCGCTGGTATCGCGAAGGCAAGCTGACGAAGAAGCTCAACACCTTCCACGACTTCATCGACGCGGGCGAGGCGTTGGTGGCGCAGGGCTTCACCGCGCGCGGACGCATTGCCATCCATGGCGGCAGTGCGGGCGGGCTTCTCGTGGGCGCCAGCATCAACATGCGGCCCGACCTGTTCCGCGCCGCCGTCGCCGAGGTGCCCTTCGTCGACGTGCTCGCCACCATCTCCGATGCGACACTGCCGCTGACGCCGCCGGAATGGTCGGAATGGGGCAATCCGCTGGAAGACGCGGCGGCGCGGGCGCTGATGGCCTCCTATTCGCCCTATGACAATGTGAAGGCGCAGGCCTATCCAGACCTGCTGGCGACGGCGGGCATTTCGGATCCGCGCGTGACCTATTGGGAGCCGGCGAAGTGGATCGCCAGGCTGCGCGCCCATGACACCGGCAATGCCACCATCCTGCTCAAGACCAACATGGGCGCGGGCCATGGCGGTGCCGCCGGCCGCTTCGACCGGCTGGAAGAGGTGGCGCTCACCTATGCCTTCATCCTGCGCGCATTCGAAAAGGCCATCGCATGAGCATCACGCAGACGCTTGCCGAAGAAGTGGTGGCGACTGCCTATGACGGCGTGCCGGAAGCAGCGCGGCTGCAGGTCCGCCGCCTGATCGCCGACCAGGTGGGCGTCGCCTTCCTCGGCGCCCGGCTGACGGGTGCTGCCTATGAGGGCTACGCCCGGGCGCTCGGCGGCACGCCGAATGCCGTGCTCATGGGCTCGGGCGTGCGCGTGCCGGCCGAGCTCGCTGCCGGCATCAACGCCCAGGTCTGCCGCAACACGGACTACGAGGAAACAGGACCCGGCCTTCACGCCGGTCCGGTCGTTGCCATGACGGCGCTGGCGGTGGGCGAGCGGGTCGGCGCCAGCGGGCGCGACATCGTTGCCGCGGCGGCCCTGGGCTATGAGCTCAACGCGCGCTTCTTCTTCGCGCGCCGCGACGGCGATATCCGCCATCTCGGTGTCACGGCCGCCGCCATCTCGGCGCGCCTTCTCGGCCTCGACGCATCGGCAACCAACCGGGTGCTCGGTCTTGCCTGGGAGCTGCCGTCGAAGTCGGTTGTCTACCAGGTGCCGAAGACGCCGAAGCGGGTCAGCCGTCTCGGCATGGCCAATGTTGTTTCGGCGCGTCAGGGAGTTCAGGCGGCGATGCTGGTGCAGCAGGGCTTCGATGCGCTGCCTGACGAGCTTGATACGTTGGCAGACCAGTACGACCTTGCCGCGCTGACTCATTCGCCCGCGCCATACCAGCACACGGCAACGCAACTGATGCTGAAGCCCTGGCCGGCCAGCCGGCTGTGCCATGGCGCTATCCAGTTGGGCCAGCGGATGATGGCGGAACACGCGCTGAAACCCGAGCAGATTGAACGGGTGGTGCTCGGCCTTGCGGACATTTACCTGATGCCGCACCAGAACGACCCGGCGCCGGAGGACTACTGGCAGGCGATCTATTCCGTGCAATGGAACCTGGCCATGGCGCTGCTCGGCGTGCCGCCCGGCCCGGCCTGGTCCGATGCAACGCGGTTGCGCGATCCCGCGGCCCGCGCGCTCGCCGCCCGCGTCGAGCTCATGGAAGACCCGGAAGCCACGCGGGTGATGCGCACGCTGCGCTGGCTCGACCTGCCCAACAGCATCGAACTGCATGCCGCTGGCCGTGTCTTCCGCGACCGGATTCTGTTTCACGATGTCTTGGGCAGCCCGGATACGCCAATGCCGCCGGCAATGTTCGACGGCAAGTTTCTCGGACTGGTCACACCCGCGCTGGGGGCCGGACGGGCGGCACAACTGCTCGCGGCGCTGCATGCGATCGAGGAAGTCGAGGATATCCGCACCATCACCCAGCTGATGGTTGAGTAGCCGGGGAAGCAGCGTGACGAAGAATTTCGCCTATTGGAGCGACGATCCGCCGATGGTGCGGAAACTCGTCGGCTTGACGCGGGAAGGGCGCAAGCTCGCAACCGTGCGGCCAGCGTCGTCCTGGCTGGCGCCGATCACGCAATGGGATGACGTTCCCTACACGGAGGGCGAGGAGGCGGTGCTGCGCGACCTCGACGGCACGGCGCATCTACGCGTCCGCTTCACCGACATCTACGGGACGACGCTTAACACCATCCCCGAGAAGCTGTGGCGCGACGAGTTCGAGCCAAGCGCGGAGGAGTTCCGCCGCGTCCACCACGTCGCCTGGGATCCGCTCGGCATCACCGGAGATACCCCGCTGATGGCGATCCACTTCGAGGTTCTCGGGCCCGCCTGAGCTATTCCGACACCGGAACGGCGCGGCTGGTGAAGGCGATGGACTGGCTGCCGCGCACCGACACATTGACCGATTCGACCAGCGGCGGGCTGACCGGCTGGTCGGATTCCCAGCCGACCAGGAAATTGGCGCCCGAGCCGCCCCTGGTGTCGCGCACTTCGACGAAATATTCGACCGTCGCCATGGGCGGGATCATGCGCGCGGCTGGTTGGTGGTTGCGCAGCAGCTTGCCGTCGGTGTCGTAGTAGCGCGCGAAGAGCAGGCGCAGGGGATAGGCGGGGTCGGTGTTGCGCACGCTCACCACCGCCGACAGCAGAACCTGGTCTGGTGTGCCATTGCCCGACAGGTTGCCGTGCGGCAGGTGCGAATAGACCGGGACATAGAGCGTCTCGCCGCTCTTGCGCTCCTGCGCCAGCGCCGCGATGGCGGCGAGGATGAGCGCGATGGCGAGCAGGCCGCGCTTCATTGCGCTTTCCCGTCGAGCCAGGCGGCGATGGCGCGGCCCTTGGCTTCCTGCGAATCGTCGCCATGCGGCAGCGCCAGCAGTGTCGCGCCGGGAATCACCGCCGCCGTCGGCGCCATGTCGGCGAACACCTCGAGGTCGGGCTGGTACAGCACGGCGGTTGGCACCTTCAGCTGTGCAACGCGCTCTTCGCGCGGCCAGGACATGGCCGCGCCGTAGGAGCGGTTGAAGGTGGCGGCCGAGGTCAGGAGTTCGACCGTCATGTCATGCATGCGTTCCGGCGAAGGCTGGCTGAACTTTCGCCGATGCGCCGCGTCGCGCGACCACCAGGGATAGAAGATGAAATGGTCGTGCATGACCTGCCAGGCCCAGCGGAACTGGCTGCCGATCGCATCGGGCTTGGGTGGCGGCTCGCCGCTGCTGCCGGTGGCGCGTGCCGGGCCTGGCACCGCGAGCTCGTCAATGATCAGGTGCCGGACGCGGTCGGGTGCGGTGAGTGCCAGCTCCGTGGCAATCATTGAGCCGGTGCGCACGCCATACAGGTCGCAGTCGGCAATGCCCATCGTGTCGAGCAGGCGGCGCAGCGCGTCGGCGAAATAGGCGATGCCGGGGTTCTCGATGCCCGGCGCGCAGGATGATCCGTTGCCCAGCGTGTCGGGCGCGATGACAGGCCGCGTCTTGCCCAGTTCCTCGACCAGTGGCAGCAGGAAGCCACTTGCCACGGGCGACATGTGGATGGCGATCAGCGGGCGCCGGGCGGGCGAACCCACGGTGCGGCGCAGGTGGACCTGGCCCTCGGCGATGCGGACAAATTCGCGGTCGATATGCATGGCCCAAGTTTCGCACGGCCGGGTGGACGCCGTCGCGTCCTTTAGGTCATGGTTGCAGCCATAGTTTCAAAAGGGGTCGTTGATGGACTGGGACGTAATCGTGGTCGGCGCCGGTACGGCGGGCATGCCGCTCGCCATCTTTGCGGCGAAGCGGGGCGCCCGCGTGCTGGTGCTGGAACAGGCCGCCACCATCGGCGGCACGCTGCCGGTCTCGGCCGGGCAGGTCAGCGCCGCCGGAACGCGGCTGCAGGCCGAACGCGGCATCGTCGATTCGCCCGACATCCACTATGCCGACGTGGTCCGCATCTCCAATGGCAACACCACGCATGCCTTCGCGCGCCTTGCCGCCGACAATTCTGCCGACACACTGCACTGGCTGCTCGATCTCGGCTGGACGCCAATGGCGGAACATCCCGTCAAGTTCGGACACAACCCCTATTCCGTGCCGCGCACCTATTGGGGCGTGAATGCGGGTCATGACCTGATGGCGGCGGTGGAGCCCGAATTCCGGCGCGCCATCGCAACCGGCCATGTGACCTTGCGCGTCAGCACCCCGGTGATCGACCTCATCCAGAACGAAGACGGCACAGTCACCGGCGTGGTGGCGCGCGAAGCCGGCAAGGCCGAAGAACGCATCACCGCGCCCAATGTCGTGCTCGCCACCGGCGGCTATGGCGCCAGCAAGGCGCTGTTCCCGCTGTTTACCAACGGCCTGCCCGGCTTTGGCTGGGCCAACCCCACCTCCAACGGCAGCGGCCATGTGCTGGCGCTGAAGGCCGGCGGCCAGGTGAAGCGGCAGGACTTCTTCCTGCCGCGCTGGGCCGGTGTGGAAAACCCGCACGATCCCGCCCGTGCCGAACGCTACACGGAAATGGCGCCGGCACGCCGCCTGCCCTGGGAAATCTGCGTCGATCGCAGGGGCCGCCGCTTCGTCGCGGAAGACCGTATCAGCCCGGACGAACGCGAGCGTGCGCTCCTCACCGTGCCGGACCTGACCTTCTGGGTGGTCTATGACGCGCGCATCCGGCGCGAAGCGCCGCCGCTGTTCGACAGGCCGCCGGAACCCGGCCTCGACCACTGGCTTGGCCGGCATCCCGCCTATTGCGTGGGCGATACGCTCGACGCCGTGGCGAGGGCTGCGGGCATCGATCCAGCCGGTCTCGCGCAGACGGTGGCCGACTACAACGGCTCGGTGAAAACCGGCAAGGACGCATTTGGGCGGACGCACATGCCGCTGCCGATCGCTGAAGGCCCGTTCTACGCCATCAAGCACCATGGCGCGGGCGCGACGACGATTCCCGGCATCGAGGTGGACACGGACATGCGCGTGCTGCGCGCCGATGGCTCGGCTGTTCCCGGGCTCTATGCCGCCGGCGAGATCCTCGGCATGGGCCTGCACTCGGGCGACGCCTTTGTCGGCGGCATGGGGTTGATGCCGGCGCTCACCTATGGCCGGCTGCTCGGAGAACGCCTGTTGAACTGGCGCTAAGCCGCCGCCCGCTTCCGCATTTCGGCGCGCAGCGGGATCAGCAGAAGGAACAGGAAGGCCGCGACGCCGACCAGGAAACTGAGCGCAGCGTCGAAACCGCCGGTCACGTCCGCCAGCCAGCCGATGGACAGCGGGCCCAGCACGCCGCCGATCTCGGCCGCCGAGAAGAAGAGCCCGCCGGCAGCACCCATGTGGCGCGGATCGACGCCACGGGTTTCCATCAGGATCAGCATGGCGATGGTCATCATGGTCTGGCGCGTGGCGCCCTGCAGGAACAGGCCGCCGAACAGCGCCGGCTCTGCCGAGCTGTGCAGCAGGAAGGCCGAGAAGCCGGCCGCGATATAGAGCACCGCCAGGATCCAGAGCCGGCGGGACGGGATAGCCAGCCGCGGAATCGTCAGCGCGGAAGCAATGCCGACAAGCACCGGCACGGACGCCCAGAAGCCGGCACGCGCCGCGCTCATGCCGTGGTCCTGCAGGATCGCGGGCAGCCAGTTGTTCAGGCCATGGCTGAAGAAAAAGGAACCCAGCCCGGTGAGGAGCAGAATCTGTACCGCGCGCATCTTCAGCAGGGCGAGAAAGACGCTGAGCTGTGGCGTCTTGGGTGCGGCGGCTTCGTGCCTTTCGCGCGCGCGGACTTCCTGGTGCGAAGCAATGACCCACCACAGCCCGCCCGCGGCGAAGATGACCAGCGCATAGGTCAGCATCACCAGATGCCAGTCATTGTCGAACAGCGGCATGAGCACGGCGTAGGTCAGCGACAGGGACAGCATGCCGCCGACCGAAGGTCCGCTCATGTAGATGCCCATGGCAAAGCCGCGTTCCTTGCCGCCGAACCACTGGGCGATCAGCTTGGGGGCGCCGATCGACACTAGCGGCGCGCCGAAGCCGAACACCGCCACCGCGAAGAACAGCATCGCATAGTCATAGGATACGGCGCGCAGCAGCCCCGACACGCCCATCACGGCGGCGCAGAGCAGCAGGCCCCGGCGCAGGCCGATACGGTCAAGAAGAGCGCCGAGCGGGATCGCGGTGACGACATAGACGAGTGGCCAGGCGCCCAGGATGCTGCCCATCGCCGCCTGGCTGAGCCCCAGTTCGGCGATGATCAGCTTGACGAGCGGGGCCATCGCCGAAGACAGCAGGCCGAAGGAGCCGTAGATGACCCACACGCCCGCCAGCATCGCCCAGCGATGCGGATGGAGCAGGGCGGGCGCGGCCGGTGCGGCGCTGGTCATGAGCTCACGGGGAAAATCGGCCCGGCGTGCGCCGGGCCGTCAGGAAACGGAAAATTCGATCAGGCGAGTTCGTGCCCGACGCAGAGCAGTTCGGCACCGATCTCCGACGCCGCGCCAGCTTCGAAGCCCAGGGCGGCAGGGCCGGTCCACTCCACCCAGCCCCCTTCCTTCAGGTCAAAGCGCGTGCCGGATTTGGCATCGGCCGTCGGGTAAACCCAGACCGGCGCGTCGCCATGCAGCCCATAGATCCAGCGCCGCACCGGCTGAACATCGCCCCGCTTCATGCCGGCTTCCGGCTGCCAGCCGGGCGGAATATGCACGATGACGACGGGGTGATAGCCGGGCACGGGCGACTTGCCGCCGATAGACAGGCGCTTGATCTTCCAGCCCTTGACGCGCGGATGCGGCTCCCAGGGCAGCTTTTCCGTGTCACCAACATGGGCAGGATTGTAGTCGGTGCCCAATGCGGCGAGGTCGCCTTCGAAGGGGATGTAGTTGAAGGACAAGGGCCCGGTGCCCCATTCCAGCAGGAAGCAGCCCAGCGTGGTGACCGGGTCGATCGACATGCCATGGATGCTGCGTGGCGGCCGGTCGAGCAGCTGGCCTTCCTTGAAGTTGATCGGCCTGCCCTTGGTCATCGTCGGGCCGTCATATTCCACATAAGGCACGTTGCCGAACATGATGTAGACGAACTCGCGCGTCGGGCCGTGATGGTGCCGCGTGTGCTTCGGCATCTTGAAGCCGGTCGGCACGAAGGCAACCTTCAGGTTCTCGCCGGTCTCCTTGTTCTCGATCAGTGTCTTGGCATAGGTGCCGGGATATTGCGGGTGCCACGGCTCCCACGGCATGGCCTTGGTATCAACGAAACGAAACGGCTCGGCGCCCATCTGTCACTCCCCGTGCTTTTCTTACTCTGTGTATACATGGACTGTAGGGAGCGGCCGGGGCGGGGGTCAACTGCTTCAACTGCCGCTGGCGGGCTGGGTCATGCCATAGGGCTTGGCCGCCGTCTGCTGGGTGACAATCGGGAGCGTGCTGCCGTCGGGTTCGAAGAACTTGCCGGTGTCGGCGAGCGTCAGGCGGTCGATCACGCCCCACAGCAGGCCGGCGCTTTCGTCGGCGGTCAGGGCACCGGTGTTGCCGGTCGCCCGCGTCGCCACCCAGCCGGGATGGGCGCAGGCGCAGATGATGCCGCGCGGGCGCAGCGCCAGCGCGCATTGATAGACGACCTGCGTCTGCGCCGACTTGCTCGAGCGCGATTCGATATGGCCGAAGGCGGGCGTCGGGCCGACGCGGCTGGCGATGAAAAACATGGTCTTCCGTTGGCTTGCAGCGACATGGTCGGCGAAGCGTTCGGCCAGGCGCATGGGCGCCATCGAGTTGACGCGGAAATGCTCGGCCCAGCTTTCGTAGTCGGTTTCACCGAACGGGTTGGCCCTGGCCCAGGTGACGGCGCCATTGCTCAGCAGCACGTCGATCGGTGTGCCGGCGAGGCTCGCGGCGATGCCGTCGATGGCGGCGAAGTCACCCAGGTCGAGGCGGTGCAGGCTCAGCTTTCCCGCCGATGATCCCGCCAGGGCCTGCAAATCCGAGGCCTTGTCCGGGTCGCGGGCCGTGGCCAGCACGCGATGGCCCAGCGCCAGCGCCTTTCTGGTCAGGCCAAGCCCCAGGCCGCGATTGGCCCCTGTAATCAACACGGTGGACATTGGCTCTCCCTTGGTTCGCGTTAGCCAGTCAGACTAGACTGGCGCTCCTCCCCTTGCGCCCGAGGTTGCCATGCCTGTCCATGCCACGCATCCCATGTTTCCCGACGCCAACCATGACGAGCAGGCGCGGCAGGATTTCATCCGCCTCTTCAAGCTGTCGGTGCAGCGCGACATCGGCACCGGCAACAAGCGGCTCTACGAGGCCAAGGTGAAGCCCGACTTCGCCCGCCGCACCGGCCGCGCGCCGAAGTCGCGGCGCGAGGTGCGCCAGGCGATGCAGGCGGAACCCTATACCCAGATGTGGAGCGCGCTGCTGCGCACCTCGCAGGAAATGCTCTACGACACGGTCGGGCCGTCGATCGAACGCCAGTTGCCCGACCTCATCAGCAAGGCGAAAGCCTATGGCGACCGCCACGGCACGCTGTCGCTCGATCCGTCGGTGGCCGTGCCGCCCTACCACGCCGCGGTCAACATTCACTGCAAGCCAGGCGGCTACCACACCGAGCTGACGCAGGACGACCTGTTCGCCGGCGCCGAATATGACCGCACCGTGCACATGTACCTGATGGGCGCGATGGGACCGAACAACGACGACCTCGGCCGTTCCGCCGCGCTATGGGTGAAGCAGCAGTATCCGCACCTGAAGGTACGCAAGGTCCTCGACATGGGTTGCACCATCGGCCATTCGACGCTGGCCTGGTGCGACGTGTTCCCGGACGCCGAGATTCACGCCATCGACGTCGCCGCGCCCTGTCTGCGCTATGCCCATGCCCGGGCCGAGGCGATGGGCAAGCCCGCGCATTTCCACCAGATGAACGCCGAGAAGACGGCATTCGAAGCGGGCAGCTTCGATGTCGTCGTCTCGCACCTGATGATGCACGAAACCTCGTCCCAGGCGCTGCCGCGAATCTTCAAGGAGTGCCACCGCCTGCTGAAGCCGGGCGGCGTGATGCTGCATGTCGATGCGCGCAACGTGACGGGCGAGCCTTTCGACCAGTATCAGCAGGAATGGGACGCGCATTACAACAACGAGCCCTTCTTCGGCACGCTGCATGACACCGACCTGCAAAAGCTGTCGCGCGACGCGGGCTTCGCCAGGGAGAAGGTCTTCGAGCTCTGGATCCCGTCGCATTACAAGCCGCGATCCGGGACCGAACATCACATCAACGCGGCGATGAAGGGCGATTACTTCATGTCGGGCGCGCAGAAGTAAGTCCAGCGCCCGTTCGCGGAAAGGCCCGCCTGTCGCGGGCCTTTCGTTTCCCGGGGTCTTTCATGCATGACGTCCTCGCGCACGGCGCGCGCATTCCCGCCATCGGCCTTGGCACCTTCCGGCTCAAGGACGATCACGCGCGCCAGATGGTGGAACACGCCCTCCGCCACGGCTATCGCCATGTCGACACCGCGCAGATGTATGGCAATGAAGCGGAGGTCGGCGACGGCATCGCCGCCGCGGGCGTACCGCGCGATTCGTTCTTCGTCACGACCAAGGTGTGGCCGGACAATTTTGCCGAGGGCACGCTGCAGAATTCGGTCGAGGAGAGTCTGAGGAAGCTGCGCCTGTCTGCCGTCGATCTCGTGCTGCTGCACTGGCCGCGCTTCGACCGGCCGATGAAGGAAACGCTGAAGGCGCTCAACCAGGTCAAGCAGCGCGGCCTTGCCCGCCACATCGGCGTCAGCAACTTCAACGTCGCGCTGCTGCGCGAGGCCTGGTCGCTGACGGATGAGCCGCTCGTCTGCAACCAGGTCGAGTATCATCCCTACCTCGACCAGGCACCGGTGCTGAAAGAGGTGCGGGCGCGCGGCATGGCGCTCACCGCCTATCAGCCGCTGTCGCTCGGCAAGGTGTTCGAGGATGATGTGCTGGTCGGGATCGCGAAGAAACATGGCAAGACAGCGGGGCAGGTGACGTTGCGCTGGCTGATCGACCAGCCCTCGGTTGCCGCCATTCCCAAGACCGGCACGCCGGCCCGGGCGGAGGAAAACCTCGCCCTCGACTTCACTCTCTCGCCGCAGGAGCAGCAGGCCATCACGGCCCTGCATCGCCCCAACGGACGCAACCTCAACCCCGCCCGCCTGGCGCCCGCATGGGACAAGGCCTGAAGGATGCCATGACGAATGATCCGATGAAATGGTGGCGCACGCCCAAGGGCGTGCAGCGCGCCTATGCCGACAGCCGCTTCGGCCAGTTGCATTACGCCATCGCGCGGCCGGCCAAGGCGACGGCGCTGCCGCTCGTCTGCCTGCATGCCAGTCCGTCGTCCTGGCGCAGCTGGTTCAGCGTGATTCCGGAAATGGCGAGTGATCGCATCGTCGTGGCGCCGGACACGCCGGGCCATGGCGATTCCGACCTGCCGCCGTCGCAACCCGGCATCGAGGACTACGCCGCTGCGATCGGCGAGGCGCTCGACCAGATCGGCATCCGGCGCTTTGATGCCATCGGCAACCACACCGGGTCGAAGGTCGCGGTCGAACTCGCGCGCCAGCGCCCCGACCAGGTGCGCCGCCTCGTCCTGCTCTCGGCGCCGGTCTATTCCGACGAGGAATTGAAGGCGATCAAGGCGAAATATATGGAAGTGCCGCTGCAGGAAGACGGCGGTCACATGATCAAGCGCTGGTCATCGCTGATGAACGCGATGGGCAAGGTGCTGCCCATCGACATCGTGCAGCGCTCCTACAGCGAATCCCTCCGCGGCGGCATGGAATACGAATGGGGCCATCATGCGGCCTTCGCCTACCACCACGCCGACAACCTGCCGCACCTGCCCCACCGCATCACCGTGCTGAATCCGAAAGACGAGATTCACGAGGCGACGAAGCGGGCGAAGAAATACCTGAAGAACGGCGAGGTGATGACGCTCGATGCGGGCCACGAGCTCCTCTATCTCGAGCCGGTGCGCTTTGGCCGCATGCTGCGCCAGCACCTCGACGGACCGGCACAGGATGTCGAGCCCGGCACGGTCACGCCGAAGCCGGCGCCACCGGCGCCGAAGATCACGCCGAAACTCGCCCGCAGGCACTATATCGACGGTGAACACGGCCAGATTCACTACCGGCGCACATCGCCGCTCAGCCCGACGCAAGTCCCGCTGCTCTGCCTGCATGCAAGCCCGCAGTCGAGCCTCAATTACGCCCAGCTGATGGAGGCCATCGGCACCGACCGCATCGTCGTCGCGCCCGACACGCCGGGCTATGGCAATTCGGAATGGCCAAAGACGGCACCGGCGATCGACGACTTCGCCCGCGCCATGATCCGCCTGGTGGCTGATCTCGGCCTAAAGACTGTCGATGTCATGGGCTTCCACACCGGCTCGCTTACGGCGACCGAGATCGCGCGGCAGAAGCCGGGTCTCGTGCGCAAGATTGTCATGTATTCGGCACCGCTTTTCGCGGAAGAAGAACTTGCGTCTTTCCGTGCTGCCTATGCGCCGCTCGTGCTGCAGCCGGACGGGTCGCACACCGTCTACCGCTGGCGCCGCATGTGGAAATGGAAGGACCCGAAGTTCCCGATCGAGGGCTATCACGTCATCAACGCGGAGCCCTTCCGCGCCGGGCCGAATTCCTGGTGGGGGCACAACGCGGCCTTCAACTATCCCTTCCGCGAACGCCTGCCGCTCGTCGACAAGCCGATCCTCGTCCTCAACCCGAACGACGACCTCGTCGATCATTCGCGCAATGCCATGCCGCTGATGAAGCAGGGCCGCATCCACGAGCTGCCCGACTATGGCCATGGCATGATGGACGTGCACACGCCGGAAATCGCCAAAGTCATGCGGGGTTTCCTCGATGGCTGAGATGCAGTACCGCCCGCTCGGCAGAAGCGGCCTGCGCGTGTCGCCGATCTGCCTTGGCGTGCTGCAGTTCGGCGCCGCCGCCACGCCGGCCGACGCGGCGGCGATGATCGACAGCGCCCGCGCTGCCGGCGTCAACTTCCTCGACGTCGCCAATGTCTATGCGCTGGGCGAGGCGGAGCGCGCGCTCGGGCCGCTGATCGCGCGCGACCGCGATAGCTGGGTGCTGGCGACCAAGGCGGGCATCGCGATGGGGCCGGGGCCGCATCGCGGCGGCCTGTCGCGCAAGCATTTGTTCGACGCACTTGACGATTCGCTGCGCCGCCTCGGCACCGACTATGTCGATATCTTCTACCTGCATGTGCCGGACGAAGAGACACCGCTCGCGGAAACGCTGCGCGCGGTCGACGACATCATCCGCTCCGGCAAGGCGCGCTATTTCGGCATCAGCAACTACCGCGCCTTCGAGATTGCCGACATCGCGCTGACCTGCGACCGCATGGGCATCGCGCGGCCCGTCGTGTGCCAGATGCTCTACAACCTTGTCGACCGCGAGGCGGAGCGCGAGATCATTCCCGCCTGCCACCAGTTCGGCATCGCGGTCGCGCCTTACAGCCCGCTGGCGCGTGGCGTGCTCACCGGCAAATACACGGTCAACGCGCCGCTGCCCGAAGGCTCGCGCGCGGCCCGCAAGGACCGCCGCCTGATCGAGGCGGAGCTGCGCGACGAATCGATCCTGTTCGCCGCGCAGATGGCGGAACGGGCAAAGGCGCGCGGCCTCACCCCGTCGCAATTCGCCATCGCCTGGATGCTGCGCAACCGGTTGCTCACCAGCGTCGTCACCGGGCCGCGCACGCTCGCCCAGTGGGAAGACAATCTGTCGGCCGCGACCGTCACGCTCACGGCCGAGGACGAAGCCTTTGTGAACGCCATCGTGCCGCCAGGCTGGGGCTCCACCCCCCAGTTCAACGATCCCCTGTGGCCGCCGCTCGGCCGCGAAGCCGCGGCGGGGGAGCGAATCCGCCCGGCCAAGGCACTGCCGCCGGGTCCCAAGGCCTGACTTTTCGCCCTCGGGCTGTCCCAGGTCTGCACAAAAACGCACCGCTGGACTGCGCGACAGCCCCGTGGAGGGGCGGATTTGACCCAGTTTGCTGCACGTGCGAAGAAAAAATTGACGGGTCTATAAGTCGCAGATTTCTGCGGTTTTCCACAGGCTGAGCCATGCATTCGGCTCCGATCAGGGCCTCTGTTCTGCGAATCTGCATATCACTTCTGCGACCTTTCCGAATTCGCCGTGGCGGCCCCCCTCCCTAGACTGCAGGCGTTGCAAAGGATGCACGGCCTGGGGAGCCAAGCATGTTCACGGAAGCAGCGGAATTCATGGAAGTGGCGCAGCGCCCGGGCAAGCCCGACGCGGTGCGGGATCGCTTCGCCAAGGCGGTCCGGGCGCTCGGCTTCGACGCCTTCGGCTATTTCGGCATGTACGCGCCGTTCGGGGCCGAAACCTCGCCCTTCATGGTGTCGACCTTCCCGCAGTCCTGGCAGGCCCGCTACGTCGAGCACCAGTACCACCGCCATGATCCGGTGGTGGCGGAGGCGATCCGCAGCGTGATCCCGCTGCGCTGGGATGAGCTTTCCCAGCGCCGCCCGCTCCGCCCCGAAGAGGTCGCGGTCCTGGTCGAGGCGCGCGAGCATGGCCTCGTTCACGGCTTCACCGTGCCTGTGCATGGCCTCGGCGGCGAACTGGGTGTCACCAGCGTCGTCGCTGGCCCCGGCACCCGCGACTTCGACCGCTTGGTCGAGGCACACCGCCACACAATCCACCTGATGGCCGTCTACCTGCACAACGCGTTGCGCGAGCAGGCCGCGGCAATGCCAACGCGCGAGGCGCGCCTGTCGCCGCGCGAGATCGAATGCATTGCATGGACGGCACAGGGCAAGACGACCTGGGAAGTGTCGCAGATCCTGCGCCTGTCAGAAGCGACGGTAAATTTCTACCTGCGCAACGCCATGCGGAAGCTCGGCGTGCACAGCAAGGCGCACGCGGTCGCCAAGACCCTTGTACTCGGGCTGATCCACGCATGACGCCCGTTCACTCCACTTCACCGATTGAGGGCCGGGGTGATCGCTTCGGCGATCTCGCCCCAGCTGCGTTCCGTGCCGCACCCGGAACGCAGATGTCGAAGGCTGCCGGCGCCCATCGCCGTCAGCCGGTCCCTACCTCCTCAGGGACTCCTCGGCGACCTGCCTGGCGGGAACTCCGTGCCCTCAACCCCGCATATCCCGTCACGATCGCGCAGTCACACAGCTGTGACGGGAATAGCTTTCCGCAACCCCGCGTTTTCAATGGGAGATGACTGACATGGCGACGATGACGTCTCAAGGGCCAAACCCCTGGCTTCTCCTGAAGCGCGCCTTCGGCCTTGCGCCCAAGCCCGCGCCGGCCACACGGGCCGCGCCGCGCCAGGCGGCCTACGACGACTACTGGGCGCTGCAGAATCGCAAAGCCTCGCGTCCGGCACCGATCAAGAAGTAGCCGCGCGGCACCGAAACCCTCGCCCCTCGGGAGGAGGCGATGACCATGACAGTGGGCCTAAACAGCGGGACGAATGCCATGACCCCGCACCAGCTGATCGACCTGCTGCACAGCCACTCGCGCTATGTTGCGCGGCGGGATGGCGGCAAGCGCGCCGAGCTGGTGCGCCAGGATCTCTCCGGCCTGCGACTCAAGGGCGTGGTGCTGGAAGGGGCGCGGCTTGCCGGCGCCAACCTGTCCGGCTGCGACCTGACCGGGGCGAACCTGCGCGGCGCCGACCTGTTCGGGGCGCGCCTCGATGGTGCGACGCTAGCGGGCGCCGACATGGAGCGTGCCGACCTGCGCGGCGCCTCGCTGCAGGAAGCCAGCCTGCGTTACGCCAACCTGAAGGAAGTCGACCTGCGCTCGGGCATGCTGCTGCACCATGGCGGCGATGCGGCGATGACACGCGCGATGGCGCAGCGGCCGACCCACGCCGACTTGCGCGGCACCGACCTGCAGCGCGCCAACCTGACCGCGGCGCGGCTGAAAGACGCCAACCTGACTGGCAGCAACCTGCGAGGCGCCACCGTCACGCATGCCCGTTTCGAAGGCGCCAACCTGCGCGGCGCGGTGCTGGCGGATGTGAACCTGCCGTCGGCCAACTTCACCGGCGCACGCTACAGCGCCGCTTCGGCCGAGCTGCCCTTTGACCTGCAGGTCATCCTGCGCGACCACGCGCTGTGGGCGGACTCAGCGGGGAGCCGCGGCGTGCGCGCCCTGCTGCGCGGCGTCGACCTGCGCGGCCTCAACCTCGCCTTCGCCTATCTCAACGGCGCCGACCTGCTGGGCGCCGACCTGCGCAACTGCAACCTGGCGGACAGCGAGTTCGTACTCGCCAACCTGATGGAAGCGCGGCTCGACAAGGCGAACCTGCGCAAGGCCGACCTCTCGGGCGCCTGCCTGCGGGCGGCGACGCTGACGGGCGCCTGCCTGGAACGCGCACGCTTCGCCACGGTCGACGTCAAGGACGCCAGGGGCCAGCCCACGGGGCGCAACCGCGCCACCGACCTGCGCGGCGCCGACCTGACCGATGCCGACCTGTCGCAGACCGACCTGTCGGCGGCCATCCCGGTCCATGGCGCCCCCGAACCGGAAACCGACGACGTGCCGCGCAACTAGTCATCCAGCCCTTGCCCGCGCGTCCCGTCCTGTCACAATGACCTCGGCCCCGTTTCGGGGCCGTTGTCATTCAGGCGGGGCGGACATGGCAGGGTATTTCGAAACCCAGCGCGGCGTCGTGCAGGCGTGGGAATGTGACCACATGGGTCACCTCAACACGACCTTCTACATGCAGAAATTCAGCGAGGCGGGGGCGCAGCTCACCGCCCGCATCGGGCTGACGCGCCTCTACATGGACGAAAGCGGCGGCGGCATGGCCGCGCTCGAACACATCATCAAGTACCGCCGCGAGCTGCGCGCGGGCGATGTTACGCTGGTCGAAAGCGGCATGCTCGAGGTTGGCAACAAGACGATCCGCTTCCTCCACCGCCTGCTCAACGCGACGACGCTGGAGCTGGCGGCGACCATGGAAGGCGTCGCCTGCTATTTCGATCGCAACACGCGAAAATCCGAACCGCTGCCCGACTTCATGCGCGCGAAGTCGCTGGCCCTCATTGTCGAACGCAAGGATGACTGACATGCGTTGTGGTTACGTCGATCTTCCCGCCGGCCAGGTGCATTACCGCCGCGCCGGTGATTCCGGCCCCTGGGTGTTCCTGTTCCACCAGACTCCGCTGTCGTCGCGCATGTATGAACCGACGCTGCCCGAACTGGGCAAGACCTGTCGCGCGGTCGCCTTCGACACGCCGGGCTATGGCGGTTCGGCGCCGCCCGCCGGGCCGACCACGGTGAACGATTATGCGACGCGCCTGCTTGCGGCGATCGACACTTTCACCACCGGAAACTTCGTGTTGGTCGGCGTCGCCACCGGTTGCGCCGTGTCGCTGGAAATCGCCCGCCTCGCCGGCAAGCGGGTAACCCATGCCGTCTTCAGCGGCGCGCCGCTGCTCACCCCCGCACGCATGGCGCATTTCCGCGCCCAGCTCGGCGAGCCCGCCGTCAAGGAAGACGGCAGCCACCTGCTGCAGGTGTGGAAAAGCCGCCGCGGCAACTGGGGTGACGAAGCCCCCATGGACCAGATGATGATGGCGGCGTCGGAAACCATCCGGGTCTACGACCGGCTGAACTGGGGCCTGCTCGCTGTGACGCGCTATGACGTGCGCGCGGCGCTTGAGGCCCTGACCTGTCCGGTCCTGTTCATCTCGGCGGGCTTCGACAAGCTCGCGCCCGAGAATGAGGCGGCGGCCAGCGTCGTGCGCCACAGCGTGCAGAAAGTCATCCCCGGTGTGCCGCCGCAGCTCTGCTGGACCGCGCCACAAGCTTACGCGCGGGAAATCAGCTCTTTCATTGGCGCTGGTTGACAGGTCGCAGCTCGCTCCCGATGTAACCCGGAACGAGGCGTTCGCCGCTGTAAGCCTTATGTAACAATGGCACAGGGGCTTTGGTGGGGCACCGCATGGCAATCCGGTTGACGCGTTGGGTGGGGGCGGCGGTCGCTGCCCTGGGCTTGTCGGCCTGTGGGGTGCTCGCCCCATTGCCGCGTTCGACCACGGTCGAGGAACGCCTGGCCATGCTGCCCACCACCGGCCTGCCGCTCAAGGGCAGGGTGACGGTGCGCTGGAACGACCAGATGGTCCCCTTCGTCGAAGCCGAGCATGACGAGGACCTGGCGGTCGCGCTGGGCGTCATTCACGCGCATCTCCGGCTTGGCCAGATGGAAGTGGGCCGCCGCGCCGCGCGCGGGCGCATCGCCGAGATGGGTGGGCCGCTCGCCACCGACATCGACCACGCGTTGCGCATCATCGACTTCGGCAAGGCGACGCCGCAGGTTGTGGCGGCCATGCCGGCCGACAGCCGCGCCTGGCTCGACGGCTTCGTGCGCGGCCTCAACCACTACGTCGCCACGACCAGGGAGCTGCCGCACGAATTCGCCGTGCTCGGGCTGGAACGCGAGCCGTGGACGGCGGAAGACGTGCTGACGGTGGGGCGCCTCGCATCGAGCGACGTCAACTGGTTCGTCTGGTTCGCCCTGCTGAAGCAGCGCAACCGTCCCGACTGGCCGCAGGTGTGGGAACGCCTGGTGGGCGAGGGGACGATGTCTGTGCCAAGTCACGCCGCCGGCCAGACGCGCGACTTCGCGGCGCTGCAGGACCTGCTGGTTGGCATGAGCCGGTCGGGCAGCAACTCGGTCGCCGTCACGGCACAGAAGAGCACGTCGGGCGGCGCGCTGATCGCCAGCGATCCGCATCTCGGCGTCACGCTGCCGAACCTGTGGCTGGTCGCGGGATACAAATCGCCGTCCTATCACGCGGTCGGGCTGATGCCCGCCGGCCTGCCGTTTCTCGCGATTGGCCGCAATGAACGCATCGCCTGGGGCGGCACCAATTTGCGCGCCGCATCGAGCGACCTGTTCGACGTCAGCAGCCTGCCCGCCGACCAGTTCCGCCTGCGCGCGGAGAAGATCAGGGTGCGCTTCTGGTTCGACCGCACGGTGCAGGTGCGCGAGACGAAGCTGGGCCCGGTCATTTCCGACGCGCCGATGATCGACATGGGCGGCGCCGGGCCGCTCGCCATCCGCTGGATCGGCCACAGCCCGACGGACGAGTTGAACGCCATGCTGCGCCTCAACCGTGCCGGCAACTGGGACGAGTTCCGTGCCGCACTGGACGGCTTCGCCATCTCGGCGCAGAACATGATCTACGCGGATATCGACGGCAACATCGGCCATGTCATGGCGGCGCATCTGCCGAAGCGGCCTAACGCAGCGCCGGCCGATCTCGTCACGCCCTTTGCGGATGCCGGCCCGTGGGACGAAATCGTCACGGGCGCCAGCCTGCCGGTCACCTTCAATCCTCCGGGCGGTGTCATCGCCTCGGCGAACAACCGCGGCGCGGAAGCGGATGTGCCGATCGGCTATTTCTTCTCGCCCAACGATCGCGTGCTGCGGCTTGCCAGCGTGCTGGAGAAGCGCGAACGCGTCAGCGCAGCCGAACTAAGCGCCATCCAGCGCGACACGTTCCAGATTTCATCGCTCGACCTGCGCGATGTGCTGGTCGCGCGGGCCCGCCGCGAGATGCTTGCCGATGCCCTGCCCGCTGACCAGCGCACGCTGTTCGATCGCATGGCCGGCTGGGATGGGTACTACAGCGTGGCGTCGCCCGGCGCCCCGGCGTTTGAAATCTTCCTGTTCCATTTCGTGGCCGCCTTCTTCGACGCGCAACAGAAGTCGGTCTATGGCTCTACGGGGCGTCCCTTCAGCTTCTACCAGGCGGATATCGAAGCCGCGCCGGCGGATCGCTTCGCCGCCGCTTTCCGGGCGGCGCTGGCAGCGGCTGCGCCGCGCGCCACCGAGGTGCAGGCCTGGGGCGACATGCACCGCCTGTCGCTCGGCCACCCGCTCGGCTTCATCCCGGTTCTGGGCCGGCGCTACCAGATCGGTGGCGATATCCCGACAGGCGGCAGCTCCAACACCGTGATGAAGACGGCGCATGACCTGACCGACCAGCGCCACTTCACGCGCTATGGCTCCAACGCGCGCCATGTCTCCGACATGGCCGATCCGGACGCCAATTTCTTCACCCTGCTCGGCGGGCAGGACGGCTGGTTCAACAGCGCCGCCTTCAACGACCAGTCGGTGCTGTGGCGCGACGGCGCCCATGTCCAGGTGCCGATGCGACCCGAATCGGTACGCGCCAGCTTCCGCCACGTCACCGTGCTGTCGCCGTAGCGCCGGATGCTCGACGCCACGCCGCTCTTCCGCCTTTACGCGAAGTGGCGGCTCGCCCGGATCGACCGTCTTGATCCCATCGCGGCGCAGGAACGCACGCTGTCCCATCTGCTCCGCCTCGCGGCGAACACAGCCTTCGGCCAGGCCCATGACTTTGCGCATCTGCGCACGGTCGGCGAATACCAGCGCGCAGTGCCGCTGCGGCGCTATGACGACTTCTGGCGGGACTGGTGGCAACCGCGCTTCCCTCAGCTTACGGACTGCACCTGGCCGGGCACGATTCCCTATTTTGCGCTGTCCTCCGGCACCAGCACCGGCATCACCAAATACATCCCGCTGTCGCGTGCGATGATGCGCAGCAACCAGCGCGCCGGCATCGACCTGCTCGCGCATTTCATGCGCGACCAGCCCGACAGCGGTCTGTTCGCCGGGCGCAGCTTCATGCTGGGCGGCAGCACCGACGTGGTGCCGCTGGCGCCCGGCATCTTCAGCGGCGATCTCAGCGGCATCGCGGTGAAGGAAATGCCCCGCTGGGCCCGCTCGCGCAGCTTTCCGCCGGCCGATCTCGCCCTGATCGCCGACTGGGAGGAAAAGGTGGCGAAGCTCGCGCCCGCCGCGCTCAAGGCCGACCTGCGCCTCATCGGCGGCACACCGAGCTGGCTGCTGATCTTCTTCGACCGCCTCGCCGCGCTTCGGCCGGACAGCCAGGGCCAGCTCGGCGCGTTGTTTCCCGACCTCGAACTGCTCATTCATGGCGGCGTCAACTTCGCGCCCTACCGCCAGCGCTTTGCCGAACTGCTCGCCGGCAGCCAGGCAGAGACGCGCGAGGTCTATCCCGCCAGCGAAGGCTTCATCGCCTTTGCCGACCGGCCGGGCGAGACGGGCCTGCGCCTGACCCTCGACACCGGCCTGTTCTACGAATTCGTGCCGCTCGCCGAACTCGACAGCCCCAACCCGACCCGCCACTGGCTGGCGACGGTGGAAACGGGCATCGACTACGCCATCGTCGTCACCACCTGCGCCGGGCTGTGGTCCTATGTCGTCGGCGACACGGTGCGCTTCGTCGAGACGCGGCCGCCGCGCCTGATCGTTACCGGCCGCACCTCCTACATGCTGTCGGCCTTTGGCGAGCATGTGATCGACCTCGAGGTCGAGCAGGCGGTGGCGGTGGCGGCCAGCGCGATTGGCGCGGCAGTGACCGATTTCTCGGTCGGCGCGCTGTTCCCCGCCAAGGCAGGCGAACTCGGCGGCCATCTATATGTGGTGGAGTTTGCCGGTGGGGTACCGGATGACGTGGCGCAGGCCCGTTTCACCGCCGCGCTGGATGCCAGCCTGCAAGCCGCCAACGACGACTATCGCGCCCACCGCAGTGGCGGTTTCGGGCTGCGCGCGCCGACGTTGCTGCCGATGCTGCCGGGCGGCTTCGCCGCCTGGATGAAGCAGCGGGGCAAGCTTGGCGGCCAGAACAAGGTGCCGCGCATCGTCGCCGGCGCGGCGCTGTTTGCCGACTTGCGCGCCTTCGCCGCGCGCTTCCAGCAAGGCTGACTCCGACGTCCAGGATGTGCGTCAGATCACGCGGCGGAAATTTTTATCCCCGTGGGGTCACTTTTCTATTGCATGGGGGGGCAACAGGTCTTATTTCGCGAACCTGTCGGACGTCACGGATCGTGGCTTCCGGCGTCGGCGGGTGAAGAGCCCGCTCCTAGGACCCGGCCCATCCTTCGATTTGGGACCGGCACACTTGAAAACGGTGGTCACTCCGTTCAGTGGCCAGTTTTGGTGCGTCGTGTCCCGGCGCGTATCTGGAGGATGAAGGAATGCTGTCTTTGGCACAGTCGCCGGAGCCGTTGGTCGCTGACATCGGTCTGCACGTCATTGGTGACTTCCAGGACGTCGACCCAAGGGTCCTCGCGGACGAGAAATTCCTCATGAAGGCCCTGGACGAGGCGCTGCGCGACGCACGCTTCACCATCCTGGGCGAGAAGAGCATCAAGTTCCCGGGCGAAGAGTCGGGCGTGACCGGCATCATCATCCTGTCGGAATCGCACGCCGCCTTCCACAGCTACCCGGAATACGGCTACATCGCCGTCGATGTCTTTTCCTGCGGCGACACCAGCCCGGAAGCGGTGGTCGACGGGTTCGCCCGCCGGCTGCGTGCCGGCACGGTGAACAAGCGAATCATGGAGCGCGGCAAGGACGTCCGCCGCTTCTGATGTTTCAAGGGCCCGGCCGAAAGGCCGGGCCTTTCTGCAACCGCGGGTCGCTTTCCCGGGTTGAAGGACCTGAACCGGACAGGTGTTGCGCCGCTCCTTGTGACGGTGCCCGAAATCCCGGCCGTACAACCGCATGACCGATGTGACCGACGCCCAAGCCCCCGCTCTGCCCGCCGGCCAGCGTATTGCCGTGATCGGCGCGGGCGTGGCTGGCCTGGCCGCCGCCTGGCTGCTGTCGAAGCGCCACCAGGTCACGTTGTTCGAGGCGAATGGCTATGCCGGCGGTCACAGCAACACGGTCGAGGCCGAGGTCAGGGGCCGCCGCGTCGTCGTCGACACCGGCTTCATCGTCTTCAACGACATCAACTACCCGAACCTGCTGCACCTGTTCGACCGGCTGCAGGTGCCGAGCGAGCCGTCGAACATGTCCTTCGCACTGTCGCTCGACGAAGGCCGCTTTGAATATGCGAGCAGCCTGCCCTTCGCGCCCTTCGCGCAAGCCTCCAATCTGCTGCGCCCGCACTTCCTGCGCATGCTGTGGGAAATCCCGCGCTTCTACCGCGAGGCGCTGGCCCTGCAGCGCCGCGGCGTACCCGGCGACCTCACCATCGGCGACCTGCTGACGCGCAGCGGCTATTCCGACACCTATCGCCTGTATCACCTGCTGCCGATGGCGGCGGCGATCTGGTCGACGCCGGTCGACCGCATCGGCGAATTTCCCGCCGACGAGTTCATCCGCTTCTATGACGAGCACGGCCTGCTGCGCTTCACCCGGCGGCCGCGCTGGCGCACCGTCACCGGCGGCAGCCGCGAATATGTCCGCCGCGTGCTGGCCGATTTCGGCGGCACGCTGATGCTGAATGCGCCGGTGGCGAAGATCGTCCGTGCCGCCAATGTCGTCACCCTGCACCTCAGGAATGGCGCGCAGGCGCAGTTCGACCAGGTGGTCTGCGCCAGCCATGCCGATCAGACGCTGCGCATGCTCGAAGCGCCCAGCGCGGGGGAGCGCGAGGCACTGGGGTCCTTCGCCTATGCGTCCAGCCACGCCATCCTCCACAGCGACACGCGCCTGATGCCGAAGCGCCACGCGGCGTGGTCGAGCTGGAATTTTGAAGCGCGGCGCGACCAACCGGCCGGGCGCGGCGTCGCGCTCACCTACTGGATGAACCAGCTGCAGAACCTCGATCCGGCGCATCCGCTGTTCGTCTCGCTCAACCCGTGGCACGACCCCGCCCCCGAAAGTGTGATCGCTGCCTTCGACTACGAGCATCCCGTGTATACATTGGCCGCGCCGCGGGCCCAGAAGGCGCTGCCGGCGCTGCAGGGCGTCAACCGCACATGGTTCTGCGGCAGCTATTGCGGGTATGGTTTCCATGAAGACGCCTTCAAGTCGGGTCTCGCCGTGGCGGAAAAATTGGGTGCAAGCGTGCCGTGGGGCGGCGTGCTGAACGTGACGGGGAAACCCGTCGTGGTTCGGCCGGCGGCTTGATGCGCTCCGCGCTCTACACCGGGCGGGTCATGCACTTGCGTCTGCGGCCGGTGCGGCACCAGTTCCACTACCGCATCTTCACGCTGCTGCTCGATCTCGACGAACTGCCGGTGCTCGACAAGAAGCTGCGCCTGTTCGGCCACAACCGCAGCAGCCTGTTCAGCTTCCATGACCGCGACCATGGGCCGGGTGACGGCTCCAACCTGAAGGCCTGGGCGCAGGCGCAGGTACGGGCAGCGGGCCTCGCCGGCGACGGTGCGGTGCTGCTGCAATGCCTGCCGCGCATGCTCGGCTATGTCTTCAACCCGCTCAGCGTCTATTACTGCTACGACCGCCATGGCCGGCTCGAGGCGCTGCTGCACCAGGTCAGCAACACCTTCGGCGAACGCCACAGCTACCTTCTGCCGGTCACGGCCCGCGATGATCGCGGCGTGGTTGCCCAGTCGGTCGACAAGGCGCTCTTCGTCTCGCCCTTCAACGGCATGGATCACCGCTATCACTTCCAGGTGCGCGACCCCGACGATCGCCTGTCGGTTGTCATCCGGCAGACTGACGCGCAGGGAAACCTGTTGTTTGCCACCGTCACCGGCAACCGCCAGGTGTTGTCCGACCGGGTGCTTTTCGCTCGTTTTCTGGCCTTTCCGGCCATGACCCTGACGGTTCTGGCGGCCATTCACTGGCATGCGCTGCGCCTTTGGATCAAAGGCGTGCCGCTGGCGAAAAAGCCCCCCGCGCCACAGGAAGCTGTTTCGATTCAAGGTCTTGTTGCCCAGAAGCCCGGTTTTGACGACACTGCGCCCGCCCGGCCGGTCATCCAGTCGGCCCGCGTCTGAGTATCTGAACAAAGCCCACTGCGAGACAAAATAGCCCGCCATGGTTGACCTCCGATCGCGCTCCGAGACTGCGGACCCGCTTGCCCTGCTCGACCACGCAGCCAAGGGCGACAGCGGCATTCCGCTGCTCTTGCGGCCCTTCGTGCGCAGTTTCCGCCGCCGCTTCCGCGTCGGACGCCTCGTCTACCAGCTGCCCGGCGGCTACAGCGGCGCCATCCAGGGCGACATGCCGGGCCCGGAGGCGGGCCTTGTGCTGCACAGCTGGCGCGCCATCCGCCGCCTCATTACCGGCAGCGGCCTCGGTTTCGCCGAAGCCTATCTCGACGGTGAATGGGACACGCCCGACCTCGCCACCTTCATCGAGCTGATGAGCCTCAACCGCGTCGCCTCGGAACAGGTGACGGGTCATGCCTGGAAGCGCTGGCTCGGCCGGCTGCGCCATGGCCGGCGCCGCAACACGGTGGACGGCAGCCGCCGCAACATCGCCGCGCATTACGACCTCGGCAACGAATTCTATGCCACCTGGCTCGATCCCAGCATGACCTACTCCTCGGCGGTCTATGCGCCGGGCATGGCAAGGCTGGAAGATGCGCAGCGCGTCAAGTATGCCCGCCTGCTCGGCTTGCTCGGCGCCAGGCCGGGCGACCACATCCTGGAAATCGGCTGCGGCTGGGGCGGTTTCGCCCAATACGCCGCCGAACAGGGTATGCACGTCACCGGCATCACCATCTCGCAGGCCCAGCACGACTACGCGGTGCAGCGCATCCGCAACGCCGGGCTCAGCGACAAGGTGGAAATCCGTCTCTGCGACTATCGCAAGGTCGAGGGCCAGTTCGACCATGTCGTCTCGATCGAAATGATCGAGGCGGTGGGCGAGGCCTTCTGGCCGACCTATTTCCACAAGATCGCCGAATGCGTGCGCTCGGGCGGCCGCATCGCCATCCAGGCGATCACCGTCAGCGACGAAGCCTTCGAAAGCTATCGCCGCCGCGCCGATTTCATCCAGACATACATCTTCCCGGGCGGCATGCTGCCGTGTCGCGCCGCGCTGCGGCGGGAAACGGAAAAGTTCGGCCTGCGCTGGCTGGGCGACGACGGCTTCGCGCTCGACTATGCGAAGACGCTGGAAGAATGGCGCCAGTCGTTCCTGGCCAACTGGGCGCGCATCGCGCCACTCGGCTTCGACGAACGCTTCCGCCGCATCTGGACGTTCTATCTCGCCGGCTGCGAAGGCTCATTCCGCGCCCGCAGCATCGACGTGCTGCAGATCACATTGCAGCGCGCCTAGCGCGCTGCATCAGCCAAGACACAGCACACCTAGCGCGCTGGACCGGCCAGGACACAGCGCGCCTAGCGCGCTGCATCAGCCAAGACACAGCACACCTAGCGCGCTGGACCGGCCAGGACGCAGCGCGCGTGGTCACCGCTGCCCGCGCGTGATGCGCTCGGTGATCGGAAGGTAGAGCGCGTAAGGCAACAGCCGCATCAGCTTCATGAGCCAGGTGAACCGCTTCGGGAAGGTGATCTCGAAGCGATCCGTCAGCAGGCCCTCGTAGAGCTGCCGTCCCGCCTTTTCCACCGGCATCAGGAAGGGCATGGGGAAAGTGTTCTTGTCGGTCAGCGGCGTGCGCACGAAGCCGGGATTGACCAGCTGCAGCTTGACCCCGTGGCGCTTCAACTCGATGTGCAGCGCCTCGCTCATGTTGATCAGCGCCGCCTTGCTGGCGCCATAGGCCGACGCCGTCGGCAGGCCGCGGTATCCAGCGACCGATGACACGACGACGACATGGCCGCGCCTCTGCGCGATGAAGCGCGGAACCACCGCCTCCAGCGCATGCACCGTGCCCATCACGTTTGTGTCCAGCAGCTTGCGGAACGGTGAGGACGAGAAGGTCTCCGCCTTCATCGGCACATGCGTGCCGGCGCAGGCGACCATCAGGTCGAGATCGCCCAGGAGGCGCATGGCTTCCTCGCCGACGCGCAGCGTGGCATCCCGGTCGGCGACGTCGAGCGGCAGGGAGATGACCTTGCCGGGCAGGTCCTTTGCCTCGGCCTCCAGCGATTGCAGGGAGTCGATCGCGCGCCCGCTCACCGCCACATGGGCGCCGCGGCGTACGAGCTCGAGCACCAGCGCCCGGCCGATGCCGGTGCTGCCGCCGGTGATCCAGGCGGTGCGAAAAGGGGTGGAATTTGACATGAGGGGGGTACGGTCTGGGCGGTGAAAGGCGATAGCCTAAAGGTGATGGAACAGCTTGAACAGCCAGCCGTTTTTACCTCTGTTCGACCCCTCCCCAGTTGACGTGGTAGACTGCCGCCATGACCAAGCCGTTTGTTTCTGCCGCCCTTCGCGCCCGCCGCTGGGCGGTTCCGCTGGTGATGGCGCTGTTTGTGGCGACGGCCGGGCTTCCGGCGCAGGCGCAGTCCACGCTGCCGTATGGCGGGCTCCTGTCCTTTTCGGTCTTCCGCGGCGCCAGCCCGATCGGGGAACACCGCTTCGCCTTCGAACAGGTCGGCAATCAGCTGCATGTCCGCATCAATGTCGAACTGCAGGTGAAACTCGGCTTCATCACCGTCTTCCGCTACAGCCACGAAAATCACGAGGTCTGGGAAGACGGCAAGCTGGTCGCCATCGACACGAAGACGAATGACGACGGCAAGCCGTTCGAGGTCAGCGCCCGCCGTGTCGGCACCGCACTGGAAGTGCAGACCCTCGCGGGCCGCGCCACGCTGCCGGGCGACCTGATGCCGTCCAGTTACTGGCATCCCGACACGCCGAAGCACACCCGCTTCCTCGACACCCAGCGCGGCGTCCTGCTCAACCTGGACTTCGCGCCCGGCGGCACCGAGGTTGTCGCCATCAGCGATGGCCAGCGCATTCCCGCGCGGCGCTACGACGTGACGGGCGATCTCAAGGTCACCGCCTGGTACGCCCAGAACGGTGGCGCCTGGGGCAAGCTGTCCTTCCCGGCGCGCGGCAGCGAGATCGAATATGTGATGGCGGCCGGCGAGCCCCGGGTGCCGTAGCGCCGGCCTATTTCGCTGCGGGGCGCTGAATGAACAGCGTGATCTCGCCCACGCCGACCCCGAACTTGCTCAGCGCCGCGCGGTTGATGGCGACACCGCCCGGCTGCAGGAACAGCCAGTCATCCACATCGACCGTCAGGGTGCCCTCGCCGCGCGGAATCTCCAGCGGATAGCGCAGGTTGAACGTGTTGCCGGCGATCGTGCCGATGGCAACGCCCGGCACGTCGGCGGCGCGGCCCTCATAGGTGGCGGGGCCGGTCTTCACCAGGCTCCACTGGCGCTTCTGCGTGCGGCCGGAGTCATAGACGAAGTCCTCGTCCAGGATCAGCGCCTGGCCGTCCCAGCGGCCGTTCAGCTCAACCGTGAACTGGCTGAGCACGCCGCCGAAGCGATCCTCGATCATGCCCCAGCCGCGCGTCGGCCCGGCGAAGAACTGCTCCGGCAGCAGGCGCGGTTCCTTGCCGGCAAAGTCGGCGGGTTCCCGGCCGGCGCAGGCGACGGCAAAGGGAATCAGGGCGAGCAGCAGAAGGTGTCGGATCATCTTCGATTAACCTCTGGATACCGGGCCGCGTTCCCGCTCAGGCGGGCCGGGCGGCCATGGAGTGCTTGTGATCGTCGCGCCGCACGATGAGATTGCGAATGCGGGCCTGCATCGGCGCGTCGATCGGGAAGCGCCACATCAGCGCGATGGCGCCCAGCTTCAGCAGTACCGGCAGCGTGCTGTAGAGGATCGCCAGCGTGATCAGCGCCAAGGGTGTCTGCACCACGGCGATACCGGTCTCCGCGATGACATGCTCGCTCGCGCCCTGGAAACCGGCGAGGTCGAGGATGGGGAAGGAAATGCCGACGGCAAGCGCAAGCGCCACCTTGGTGATGACGCTCCACATCGCGAAATAGACACCGGCGCGCTGCTGGCGCGTACGCAACTCGTCGAAATCGACGACGTCGGCCTGCATGGCGGGCGGCAGCACGAGGTCGCCGCCCAGGCACAACCCGTTGATCACCGACATCGCAAGCAGCCAGTATGCGTCGCCCTCACCCAGGAACGGCGCCCAGATGAAAACGGCGCTGACGATCAGCATCGACAGGCACCACATGCGGTGCTTGCCGAACCTGTACGAAAGCCGCAGCCACAGCGGCACGCTCAGGATCGCGGTGGCGAAATAGACACCCAGGATGACATAGGTCAGCCCGCCCGCCTTCAGCACATGCTGCGCGAACAGGAAGTAGAGCGTGATCGGCAACCCGTTCGCCGTGCTGTTGAGCAGGAAGGCGCTCAGCAGGCGCAGGAAGGGCTTGTTCTGCCACACCACGCGGAGCGCGCGCCCCAGCCGGATATGCGGCCGCGGCGTGGCCCGGTCGGGCACCATCAGCACCGCGATCAGCACCGCCGTCGGCAGCACGATGGTGGCGAGCCAGGCGATGAAGGCGAGCGAGTCGGCGGTGGTCAGCGGCGTACCGCGGATACCGCCCAGGATCTGTGCGCCACCCACCGCAACAACCGTGCCGGACACGACGAACAGCTCGCGAAAGGCGGTGATGCGCGTGCGCTCGTGATAGTTGGTCGAAATCTCGGCGCCCCAGGCGTTGTAGACCAGGTGCAGCATCGTGCCGCCGAAATAGAGCAGGAAGGACCAGACCAGCAGGTGGACTGCGCCGACGCCGGGCGGCGGGCTGAACAGGAACCACATGCTGACGATGACGATCGGCGTGCCGATCACCATCCACGGACGGCGGCGGCCCCAGCGCAGGTTGGTGTGGTCGCTGACCATGCCGATGAAAGGATCGGTGATCGCGTCGAGGATGCGGGCGGCGAGCAGGACGCCGCCAACCACGCCGAAGCCGAGCCCGAGATCCTGCGCGTAGTAGGTCGGCAGGAACAGGAACAGCGGGAACAGCAGGAAGGCGATCGGCATTCCCGGGAAGCCATAGGCAAGCAGAATGGACGTCGGCAGGCGCGCGGCGCGGTTAACAACGGACATGACCGGGAAGGCTCCCTTGAGGCGCCCGCCGCCGTTCTCAGGGGCGGTGCCAATGCGGTCACGGTAGCCCGGTGCAGGCCCGGTTGAACAGGGCCTCCCCTGCGTCAGAGCGCCTCAAAGACTTCAAGGAAATGGCCGTCGGGGTCGCTCGCGAACATAACCTGCGCGGGAATGAAATTGCCCGCGGCATCGCCGAGATTGCGCCCTGCCTTCGGCGCCATCAGCATCCGCCCGCCAAGCCGGGGGATCGCCGCCGCGACATGGCCGATATCGTGGGTTTCCAGCACTAGGGCGGGCTGGTTGAAGCCAAGTCGCGTGGGTGGCCCATGCGGGTCCTCGAGCGGCGGGTCGCGCGGTTCCATGAAGCCGATCATGCCGATCAGCGGATCCCAGCCCTTGAGAATGACAAAGCGCATCGACCCGCCCCGGCCGGGCTGGCCAAGCGGCAGGTCAGGCAGGATGGCGAGGTCGATGATGCGGTCGATATAGGGCGTCAGGCCGAAGGTCTCGCCATAGAAGGAAAGCGTGCGCTCCATGTCGCGCACGAACAGCGAGGCGCGGCGCAGGACAGATTGAGTCGGCATGGGGATCTCCGGCGGCTGGGCCGGAAAGTGTGCCACCGCAACCGGCGGCTGGCGATGCTACTTTGCGAGTGTGGTACCGGTGGTGTCGGCGCCGGTCAGTGTCGCGTTGGCGAAATCTGCCCCGGCGATCTGGGCAAAGCGCAGGTTGGCATATTGCAGGTTGGCGCCGCCCATCCGGGCGCCCTCGAGCCTGGCCTCGCTGAGGTCGGATTGCAGCAGGCGGGCGCCTTCGAAATTGGCGCCCTGTAGGTCGGCGCCGTGCAGCACCGCCCGCTCGATGATGGCGCGGGCAAAGCTGCTCTCGCGCATCTGCGCCTGGCTGAAATTGGCTTCGCTCAGCAGCGCATCGTCGAACACGGCCTTGTCGGCGGTGCTGACGCGGCTTTGGCCTGTCTTGCGTCCATCCGGGCCCATGATGTCGATCGGCGCAAGCCGCGCCGCGCCCAGCCGTGTCTTGCGCAGCGTCGCGCCGTTCAGGTTGGCGCCGGCCAGGTCGGACTGGCGCAGGTCGGCGCCATCCAGGTTGGCTTCCTTGAGGTCAACCAGCACAAGCATGGCGCGGGCGAGATTCGCGCCGGCCAGGTTGCAGCCGCGCAGGTCGGCGCCGCTGAGATAGGTGCCCGACAGGTCGATGCCGCGCAGATCGAACTGGCGCAGCGAGGCGCGCGTTCCTTCGGCGCCAAACGTATCGACCCACAAGGCATGTTCGCGCAGCACCACCTGCAGGTTGGCGGGCAGGCGGCTCGCCGCCAGGCTGACCAGCGCCTCGTGCAGGTCGACCTGGGCCAGGTTGACATCGGCCAGCACCGCGCCGCGCAGGTTGGTGCCGCGGGTGCGGGCGCGCGCCAGGTTGGCAGCGGTCAGGTTGCTGGCGCTGATATTGGCGTCGCGCAGGTCGGCGCCTTCGAAATCGGCGCGCGACAGGTCGGCGCCCTGCAGCGTGGCGGGCGATTCCTTGCCGCTTTCCGACCAGGCCCGGCTGACCCGCCGTCCGCCGGGCCGCAGGTCGGCGCCACGGAAATTGGTGTCGCGCAGCTTGGCGCCGCGCATCGACACGCCGCGCAGGTCGGCGCGCTCGAAGGTGGCCCCGGCCGCGTCGATCCGGTCGAGATTGGCGCCGAACAGGTCGGCGAAGCTGAAATCGGTGCCCGTCAGGGTGCAGCCGCTGAAATCGGTGCCGCTCAGCACCGCGTTGCTCAGGTTTATGCCGGGCAGCCGCAGGCCGGACAGGTTCTCGTTGCGCAGTTCGGCGCGCACGCCGTCCGCCTGGCCCAGCGCGAAGCGCTCATGGCCGCGGAGAATTTCCACGAAGCGTTGGGCGGTCAGCATCGACCCTGGGCCCGTCTGAAGCGGCGTTGTGCCATGTAATTATTGGAGGCGCTGTCTCTTGGTGGAACAGGCGCCCCGGTTCGGCCTTATCGAGCAGTGTCCCGGAAACGCCGGGGTGACAATATGTCGGCGGTCACACCCTTTTGTGCCAGATCGGCCGGCATGTCCGCCCCGGATGCCAGGGCGGCAGTGACCCGGCTGAGCGCGGGCGACGTCATGATGCCATAGCCCCCCTGGCCCGCGAGCCAGAAAAACCCTTCCAGATCAGGATCAAAGCCGACAACCGGGGTGCGATCGGGGGCGAAGGTGCGCAGGCCGGCCCAGCGTCTGACAATGCGTTGCACCCGCAGTGTCGTTGCCTGTTCGAAACGATCGATGGCGAGCGCGAGGTCGAGTTCCTCGGGCTGGGCGTCGGCCGGGTCCTGGGGTGTCTCGTCTGCCGGGGTCAGGAGGATGCGGCCGGATTCCGGCTTGAAATAGTATTGCTCGTCGATGTCGATGACGTGCGGCCAGCGCGCGATGTCGAAGCCCGCCGGAGGGTCGAAGGTCAGCACCGAGCGTCGCTTGGGCACCAGTCCCACCGGTTGCCCGCCAGCCAACACCGCGATCTGGTCGGCCCAGGCGCCGGCGGCGTTGACCACAACCTCGGCCTCGAACGCGCCGGCGGCCGTTGCGGCGTGCCAGACGCCGCCCTTGCGGGCAAGCGCACTGACGCCGGCATTGGTGACCACGCTGCCACCGCGCTGGCGCAACAGCCGCAGCCAGCCCTGGTGGATCGCGTTGACGTCCATGTCCATCGCGTCCGGCTCGACGAAGGCGCCGGCGAGGTAGTCGGGCCGCATCATCGGCAGGCGGGCCAGCGCCGCCGCGCGATCGAGCCACACCAGGTTGCCCACCAGCTTGCGCGCCGCTGCAAACTCCGCGGCGAGCCGCTCCATCTGGTCGGCGCGCGCCACCGTCACCGTCTGGCGATCGGCGAGCAGGGGCGTTTCGGCGGCGCCGGCGGGTGGCTGGTCGAACCAGGGGCGGCTCGCGATGGTCAGCGCGCGGATGGTGGCGTTGCCATAGGCCTCGGAATAGACGGCCGCTGATCGCCCCGTGGTGTGATAGCCGGGAAATTCCTCGCGCTCGACGACGCGCGTGCTGCCCAGCTCGGCGAGCATCGCGCCGGCGGACGCACCGGCAACGCCGGCGCCGATGACAAGGAAACGGGTGCGTGACATGGAAAGCCCCTTCTAAAGGAACGCATCGGCAGGGCCAAGGTCGGCGGCATCCCTTGCGACAAAAGGGGGATTCTGCCGCTACGATGGCGCCAACCGGACAGGGAGACCCTCGTGCCCACACACAAGCAGCCACCGCAGGATCACTACATCGTCGAGGCCAGCTGGATCCTCGGCTACCAGAAGGGTCAGCTCGTCCTGCTGCCCGACGCGTCCATGCGCGTGCAGGGCGACCGCATCGCCGCGGTACAGCCGGGCAAGATCGAAGGCGACCTGCCGCGGCTGAAGCTGAAGGGGCATCTCGTCGTGCCGGGCTTCATCAACGGCCACACCCATGTCGCGAGCGGCACGGCGACACGCGGCATCATCGAGGGCGGCCGGTCCTATTCGCGCCCGCTCAAGATCATGGAAACGCTGAGCGACGAGGAGCTCGACGACCTGACGGCGTTCAACCTCGCCGAAATCCTCAAGTCCGGCTGCACGACACAGATCGAGATGAGCCTGTCGCTGCGCCAGGCCGAAGCCTATGTGCGTGTGGCGGAGAAATGGGGCGTGCGCGGCTATCCCGGCGGCATGATCCCGGGCACGGGCCGGCTCGACAAGGTGTGGTTCCGCAAGGATGACAAGGCGCTGTTCGACAGCGTGCCCGACACGCTGGCGGAGATCGCCGCCAACCTGGAATTCGGCCGCCGCGCCATGAACGCCGGCAATGGCCGCATCCGGCCGATGATCGCGCCGCACGCGACCGACACGCACACCGAGGAGACGATGAAGGCGCTGGTCGCCGCGTCGCGCGAGCTTGGCACCGGCATCCACATCCACCTGTCGCAGGGCGCGATGGAGACGGCGGCGGTGCGCCGGCTGTGGGGCGGCCTTTCGCCGACACAGTGGCTGGAGAAGATGGGCGCCTTCGAAGGGCCGCTGTTCGGCGCGCATATGTCGGCGCTCGACTGGTCGACCGATCCGCAAATTCTTGTCCGTCATGGTGCCGTCTATGCTCATTGCCCGTCGGCGGGCGGCGCCGGCGGCCACACGCAGCCTTACCCGGAAGCGCTTGGCGCCGGCATGCAGGTGAATGTCGCCATCGACACCCACTCCAACGACTATCTCGAGAACATGAAGCTCGCCGTCATCGGCGGCCGCGCGCGGGCCAGGCTGATGGCGGACCGCGGCCTGCCGGTGAAGATCCCGACCATGTGGACGGCGATGGGAGGCGCGACGCTGGTGCCGGCCAAGGCGCTCGGCCGCGACGACATCGGCCGCATCGCGCCGGGTGCGAAGGCGGATTTCGCCAGCATCGACGTGTCGGGCTTCCTGGTCGGGGCCGGCGCGCCGCCGCCCGAGCCGCTCAACAACCTGCTCTACGCAACCGGTGCGGCGGTGCGCCATGTCGCCACCGACGGGCGCTTCCAGGTGTTCGACGGCACGCTCATGGTGGACGATGAAAAGGCCGTCTACCGCCGCGGCGGCGTCGTGGTGAAGAAGATCTGGAAGCAGCTGCAGAAGGAAGGCTGGTTCACGCCCACGCCGCACTGAGCCATGTGGTCTTGCGCAACGCATTGGCTCGAGCCACATGGCCAGCATGACCCGGCCCGTTCCCGTCAACATCGTCACCGGCTTCCTTGGCGCCGGCAAGACGACCGCGATCCGCTTCCTGCTCGCCCACCGGCCGGCGGACGAACGCTGGGCGCTGATCGTCAATGAATTCGGCGCCATCGGCATCGACGGCGTGGATATCGCGGGCGAGGGACCCGTGCGCACGATCGCCGGCGGCTGCCTATGCTGCGTCGCCAGCCCGGGCATGGCGCTGGCGTTGCGCGACATCCTGCGCCAGAAGCCCGACCGCATCCTGATCGAGCCTTCGGGCCTTGGCCACCCCGCCGGCCTGTTCGACCTGCTGCGCGAGGCGGAGAAGGCCGGAACCATCGACCTGCGCGCCACCCTGTGCCTGGTCGATGCGCGCAAGCTTGCCGATTCGCGCTATGCCGAGAACGAAACCTTCCACGACCAGGCGCAGATGGCCGACGTGCTGCTGGCAAGCAAGGGCGATCTCGCGACCGGCGATGATCTCGCGCGGTTTCAGTCCCTTGCCGCGTCCTTCTTTCCGGCGAAGCGCCATGCCGGCTTCATCGTCGACGGCGCGATCGACCCGGCGCTGCTCGACCTCGATGCCGGCGACGACCGCGCGCCGCTGTTTCCCGATCTTCATCGCGAGGCGCGCGCGGCGCCGGGTAGCGGCGTCCTTCCGTTGCCGCCACGGCCGGCTGCGCCGCTGTTCCAGACCTCCGTCGCGCTCGGCCACCGCTATGGCGGCTGGCTGTTCCATGCCGACGACCAGTTCGACCGCGGCCAGGTGCTCGCGCTGCTGCGCCGCCTCGATCTCGCGGCGCTGCTCAAGGTCTCCGGTCCGCTGCGCGTCAAGGCCGTGCTGCGCACCGGGCGCACCGCGCTGCTGATCGACCGCGTCGGCGACGAGACGACGCAACGCGCGGTGGCTTACCGGCGTGATAGCCGCCTTGAATGCATTGTTCCCGACGATGGCGGCGAACCCGACTGGCCCGCCCTGCAGGCCGCGCTATTGGCCAGCCTGCAATTGCCGGGCGAAAAGATCAGCGCTCCGTCAGGGCCCGTTCCCGCGCGCGGATGACCGGCTTGAGGAAATAGTCGAGCACGGTGCGTTTGCCGGTCAGGATGTCGACCTCGGCCATCATGCCGGGAATGATCGGCAGCGGCTTCTCCGGGCTGCCGAGCGAGCTGCGCGCGGTGCGCACGCGAATCTGGAAGAAGCTCTGGCCCTGCTGCTGGGGATCGGCGATGGCGTCGGCGCTGATATGCTCGAGCTTGCCGTCGAGCATGCCGTAGAGCGCGAAGTCATAGGCCGTGACCTTCACCTTGGCGTCCTGGCCGGGCCGCAGGAAGGCGATGTCCTGCGGCCGGATGCTCGCCTCGACCAGCAGGGATTCCTCCAGCGGCACAATCTCGACGAGGTCCATGCCGGGCTGGATGACGCCGCCCACGGTGTTGACCTTGATCTGCTTCACCGTACCGCGCACCGGCGCGCGCACTTCCGTGCGGCGCACGCGGTCGGCGACCGCGCCGATCGATTCGTTCAGTGCGTTGAGGCGCATGCGCGCATCCGTCAGCTCGTTCTGCGCGGCGCTCTGGAAGGTCGCCTGCCGCTCCTCGATCCGCCGCCGCGTTTCCGCCAGCGTCGATTGCACGCGTGGCATGGCAAGGCGTGCGGCCTCCTGGTCGCGCTCCAGGTCGGTCACCTGGCGCTGCACGCGCAGCAGCTCGACGCGGGACGACACGCCGCGCTCGACCATCGGGCGCAGGATGCCAAGCTCCTCGCGCGCCAGTGTCAGGCTTTCCTGCAGCTTGGCGGTGCGGTTGGTGAGTTCGAGAATCTCCTGCTGCCGCTGCTCCATCTGGCGGCGCAGGACGTCGATGGTCGATTGCAGCTCGGTGCGCCGCGCCCGGTACAGGTCGATCTCGGGCGCGACAGCGGGATGCGTGACCGGCAGGTCGGCGGGATAGACCGGGTCCTTGCCGTCCGCCTCGCCCTGCAGGCGGGCGATGCGGGCGATCAGCGAATCGCGACGGACGACATTCTCGCGGAAGGTGGAGGCGAAATTGGTGTCGTCGATGCGCACCAGCACATCGCCCGGTTCCACGATCTGGCCGACGCGCACCAGGATCTCACCGACGATGCCGCCCTCCAGGTTCTGCACGATCTGCACCTGGCCGGACGGGATGATGCGGCCCTGGCCGCGCGTCACTTCGTCCACCTGCGAGAAGGCCGCCCAGATCAGGGCCGTCGCCACCAGCAGGGCCAGCGCCACCAGCATCAGGTTGGCGGCCAGGCGCGGCCTCTGGGTTGTCAGGGCCCGCAGGTCCGATGAGAAGAGGGAATCGTCGCTGCGCGCCGTCATGCGCCGGCCCCCATCGCGGCGACGCCGCCGGCGGCGATGGCTTCCAGCACCTTCTGCTTCGGCCCGTCGGCGGCCACCGCGCCATGGTCGAGCACGATCAGGCGATCGACGAGCGACAGCAGCGACGCCCGATGCGTCACCAGCACCAGCGTGCGGCCCGGCAGCATGGCTGTCAGGTTCGCCTTGATCTGGGATTCCGAGGCGTTGTCCATGCTGCTCGACGGCTCGTCCATCAGCAGGATGCCGGGCGTGCCCAGCAGCGCGCGCGCCACCGCAATCGCCTGGCGCTGACCGCCCGACAGGGTCTCGCCGCGCTCGCCCACCGGCATGTCATAGCCCATGGGATGACGGCTCGCGAACTCATCGACGCCGGCGAGCCTCGCCGCCGTCAGCACCGCGTCATCGCCGGCGAAGCGGTTGCCGGCGGTAATGTTGTCGCGCAGCGTGCCGCGGAACAGGAAGCTTTCCTGCGGCACCGCGCCGATGTTGCGGCGCAGGTCGATGGGATCGATCTGGCGGATGTCGGTGCCGTCCACCAGCACCGCGCCCTCCTGCGCCTGATAGAGGCCAAGGATCAGCTTCTGCACGGTCGACTTGCCGGAGCCGACGCGGCCGATCAGGCCGACGCGCTCGCCGGGCTGAATGGTGAACGATGCGCCCTTAAGCGCCGGGCCGCTCTGGCCGGGATAGGCGAAGGTGACGTCGCGAAACTCGATCTTGCCGTCGAGCAGCGGGCGATGGAGGAACTGGCGCGACGCGGGGCGTTCCACCGGCAGTTGCATGATGCGGTCGAGTGAACGGAACGCGGTGCGTGCCTGGTTGAGCCGCACCAGCACCTGTGCGAGCTGGGCCAGCGATCCCACGGCCCGGCCGTTGATCAGGCTCGCCGCGATCAGCGCGCCGACCGTCATCTTGCCTTCGCCGATCAGCAGCACGCCCAGCACGACGATGGCGGCACTTGCCGCCTGCTGAGACACCGCGGCGAAGTTGAGCGCGAACAGGGACAGCGCGCGGCTTTTCATGCCGATGCGCGCCGACCGTACCACCGCGCCTTCCCAGCGCTCGCGCATCCGCGTGTCGGCGCCGATGGCCTTGATCGTCTCGAGGCCGCCCAGTGTCTCGAACAGCACGCCGCTTTTCGCTTCCGCCTCGACCTGGCCTTCGCGCGTGGCGGCGGCGAGCGGTCCCTGCACCAGCACGCCGGCCAGCAGCACGACGGGCACGGCAATCAGCGGCACGGCGACCAGCGGTCCGCCGATCAGCCAGATCACGACGATGAACAGCAGGATGAAGGGCAGGTCGACCAGCGCCACCATGGTTGCGCTGGTGAACACATCGCGCACCGTCTCGAACTCGCGCAGCGTGCCGGCAAAGGCACCCGCCGAGGCGGGCTTCGCCGCCAGCTGCAGGCCGAGCACGCGGTCGAAGATGCGCGAGGCCATCGCCACGTCGGCGCGGCTGCCGGCAATGTCGATGAAATAGCCGCGCAAACTGCGGATGATGAAGTCGAAGGCGAAGACGATGCTGATGCCGATGGCCAGCACCCACAGCGTATCGATCGCCTGGTTGGGCACCACGCGGTCATAGACCGTCATCGTGAAAAGCGGCGCCGCCAGCGCGAAGATGTTGGTCAGCACGGCGGCGAGCGCGACCTGGCCGAGCAGCCAGCTGTTTTCGAGCAGCGGGTCCCAGAACCAGCGGTGCCCGGCTTCGGCGTCCTGGGCCACGGCGGCGCGCGGCCGATA
>CANJEJ010000003.1 GCA_947473325.1 Alphaproteobacteria bacterium
AGCTCGCGCTGTTCCGCCGCGACAATGTCGGCATCGTCTTCCAGTCCTTCCACCTGATCCCGACCATGACGGCGATCGAGAATGTCGCCGTGCCGCTCGAACTCGCCGGCCGGCGCGATGCCTTTGCCCGCGCGGGCGAGGCACTGGAATCGGTCGGCCTGTCGCATCGTGGCGATCATTACCCGGCGCAGATGTCGGGCGGCGAGCAGCAGCGCGTCGCGCTTGCCCGCGCCTTCGCGCCCAACCCGCGCCTGATCCTGGCCGACGAGCCGACCGGCAACCTGGACGGCGAGACCGGCAAGGCGATCATCGACACGCTGTTTGGCGTGCGCGCCCAGCGCGGCACCACGCTGGTGCTGATCACGCATGAGGAACGCCTCGCCATGCGCTGCGATCGCATCGTCCGCATGCGCGACGGCCGGCTCGACGAAGCGGCGCTGACCGCCGCCGCGCAATAAGCTGATGACGGGCCGGCTGTCCGAGACCGGCTTCGCGCTGCGCTTCGCGCTCCGCGAGATGCGCGGGGGCCTGCGCGGCTTTCGCATCTTCCTCGCCTGCCTGGCGTTGGGCGTCTTCGCCATCGCCGCCGTCGGTTCGCTGTCCGGCTCCATCGTTGCCGGGCTGCAGCAGAACGCCCGCATCATCATGGGCGGCGACATCGAGATCAGCCAATCGGCCCGCGACCTGACCGCCGCCGAGAAGGCGTATGTCGGCAGTCGCGGCGACGCCTCGCGCACGCAGGAAATGCGCGCCATGGCGCGGGTGCCGCGCGAGGGCGGCGAACGCGTGCTGGTGGAGCTGAAGGCCGTCGACAGCGCCTATCCGCTCTATGGCGCGATTACGCTCGACCCGCCGATGGCGATCGATGCGGCGCTCGGGCTGCGCAACGGGACCTATGGCGCGGTGGCGGAGCCCGTGCTGCTGACACGCCTGAACGCCCAGGTCGGGGACCGGCTGCGCGTCGGCGACACCGAGGTGGAGCTGCGCGCCGTGACGGTGACGGAGCCCGACAAGGTCGCCAACGCTTTCACGCTCGGTCCGCGCCTGATGCTGGGCGAAGCCGGTTTCGAATCCACGGGCCTTGGCGCCGAAGGCAGCCTGATCCGCTTCCGCTATCGCGTGAAGACCGATCCCGCGGTCGACTACCAATCCTGGGCGCAGGCCATGCGGAGCGAGTTTCCCGACGCCACCTTCCGCATCCGCAACGCGCGCGATGCGCAGCCGTCGATCCAGAACTTCATCGACCGCCTGGCGGTGTTCCTGACGCTGGCCGGCGTCACCGCCCTGCTGATCGGCGGCATCGGTGTCGGCAACGCGGTTCAGGCCTATCTCGGCGGCAAGCGCGCGGTGATTGCGACGCTGAAAAGCCTGGGCGCGCGCGGCGGGTTGATTTTCCAGATCTACCTGCTGCAGATCGGGCTCCTTGCGCTGGTCGGCATCAGCATCGGGCTGGTGGCAGGCGCCATCGCGCCCTTCTTCGCCATCGGCCTGTTCGCCGCCGACCTGCCGATTCCGGCACGGGCGCAAGTGCAATTCCTGCCTCTCGTGCTTGCCACCGCCTATGGCCTGCTGACGGCGCTTGTCTTCGCCGTGTGGCCGCTGGCGCGGGCGCGCGACATCCCCGCCGCCAGCCTGTTCCGCGACATCGTCGCCCCAAGCGGACGCTGGCCGCGGCCCTTCTATGTCGTCGTCACCATCATCGCCGCCTTCGCGCTCGCCGCCCTCGCCGTCTTTTCCGGCGGGCAGGCCTTCATCGCGCAGTGGTTTGTGCTGGGTGCCGCCGGCGCGCTGATCCTGTTCCGCCTCGCCGCCACCGCCATCATCGCCCTGGTTCGCCGCCTTCCACGGATGCGTGGCGCGACGCTGCGGCTGGCGCTCAGCAACATTGCGCGGCCCGATGCGCCGACGGCTGGTGTCGTCGTGTCGCTGGGCGCCGGGCTGACCGTGCTGGTCGCCACCGCGCTGGTGCAGGGCAACATCCAGCGCCAGGTGGCCGAGCGCATTCCCGACGTGGCGCCCGCCTTCTTCTTCCTCGACATCCAGCCCGACCAGGTGTCGTCCTTCGAGAGCACGATGAAGGCCGCGCCCGGCTTCATCAGCCTGGAGCGCGTGCCTAACCTGCGCGGCCGCCTGAGCGCCATCAACGGTGTGCCGGCCGCCCAGGTGACAGTGGATCCCGAGGTGCAATGGGTGAAGCGGTCGGAGTTCGGCGCGACCTACAGTGCGGCGAAGCCGCCGCGCGCGCAGGTCGTCGAAGGCAGCTGGTGGCCGGAAGACTATCAGGGTCCGCCGATTATCTCGCTCGACGAACAGATAGCCCGCGGCCTGCACCTGAAGATCGGCGACACGCTGACCTTCAACATCCTGGGCCGCGACATCGAGGCGCGCATCTACAACCTGCGCCGCATCGACTGGCAGGATTTTGGCATCAACTTTTTCACCATCTTCGGACCGGGAACGCTGGAAGGCGCGCCGCAGACGCACCTTGCCACCGCCAGTGTCCGTCCCGAGTCTGAGGCCGCCGTCTATCGCATGATCACCGACCGTTTCGACAACGTCTCGACGGTGCGGGTGCGCGAAGTGATCGAGACGGCAACCCAGTTGCTCGGCCGCATCGCCGGCGCGGCGCAGGGCACGGCGGCCTTCACCATCCTGGCCGGTCTTCTCGTCCTTGCCGGTGCCGTCGCCGCGGGCCATCGCCGCCGTGTCTATGACGCCGTCATTCTGAAGGTGCTGGGGGCGACGCGCGGCACGGTGCTGCGCGCCTATGTGCTGGAATTTGCCATCCTGGGACTGATCACCGCCGCGATCGCCGGCGGCGGCGGCACGCTGGGCGCCTGGCTGGTCATCACCCAGGTGATGAAGGCGCCATGGACCTTCCTGCCCGGCGTCGCGCTGGGCACGGCGGCCGGCGGCGTGATGCTGACCGTGCTGCTCGGCCTTGCCGGCACATGGCTAGCGCTGTCGCAGCGGCCCGCGCCGGTGCTCCGCCACGCCTGAAAAGCACCCCCGCGGTCACGAACCTGTCAGGACCCGCCCGGGAAAAGCGTTGTATACCAACAGCTTCGCCGGGAAACGGATCGCTTGATTCGCCGCCCGGGGGGGCCATATTACCTTCACGCCGAATCACGGCAGACCAACAACGGGGAAGCACTCATGGCTGATAACGCACGCTGGACCGCCCCGGCGACCCGAGCCGGCGACGTTGCCGGCATCGACCAGGGCCTGCGGAGCTACATGCTCCGCGTCTACAACTACATGACCGCGGGACTCGCGATCACGGGCCTGGTGGCCTGGATCGTGGCCCAGTCGCCGATGTTGTTGAGCACGATCTACGGCACGCCGCTCAAGTGGGTGGTGATGTTCGCGCCGCTGGCCTTCGTGTTCTTCTTCGTCGCGCGCCTGCACAAGATGAGCGCGGGCGCGGCGCAGATGACCTTCTGGGCCTTCGCCGGCCTGATGGGCCTGTCGCTGTCCTACATCTTCGTGGCCTATACCGGCGCGAGCGTCGCCAAGGTGTTCTTCATCACCGCGGGCACCTTCGCGGCGATGAGCCTCTATGGCTACACGACGAAGCGGGACCTGTCGAAGATGGGCTCATTCCTGATGATGGGCGTGATCGGCATCTTGATCGCCGGCATCGTCAACATCTTCCTGGCGAGCAGCATGCTGAGCTTCGTCATCTCGGTGGTGGGCGTGCTGGTCTTCGTGGGCCTGACGGCCTATGACACGCAGCAGATCAAGGAAGAGTATGACGTTACGCACAGCGGTGAAGCGATGCAGAAGAACGCCATCTTCGGCGCCCTGCGGCTCTACCTCGACTTCATCAACCTCTTCACCTTCCTGCTGAACCTGCTCGGCAATCGCAACTAGGCGAAGCTGCGGCGCAAACAAAAGGCCCGGGAGCAATCCCGGGCCTTTTTCTTTGTGTGCTGCTCAGACGATCAGGCGAAGGTGCGTTCCACGACATACTGCATTTGGTGATGAACCGCCTTTTCCAGCCACGCCAATTGTCCGGGATGGAAGTTGCGGGACAGGGCCGCCTGCTGGAGGTAAGGCGCAACGGAAGCGTCTTCTTCCACAACCTTGGCCAGAAAGTCGGCATATACGCGGGACTTCTCGTCGAAGTCGGGGCGATCAAAATGATCCGCCGCAAAGAGGTGGTACAGAACAACGCGCGTGCGATCCACGGCCTCCGGCCAGACCGTATAGACATGGAACTCGTCGATGCGCCCGACAAGGGCAACGTTGGGCGCCAGAAAAGCGAAGGCTGACATTTCGCGCGAGTGGTTGGCCAGCCAGGGCATCGGTCCCAGCGGCGCGTCGCCATCTGGCGTCTGTGAAGACGCGTCATAGAAGGCGCTGCTGCCACCCCGCTCCCGCAAGTCGAAGTTGTAGTGCTCGACAGGAATGCGCGGCCCAAATGTCTTCGCGTGCAGCGCCCTGAAATGATACGGGTCGCATAGGTTTTCCGTAACGAACTTCCAGTTGCAGTTCCAAATGGAGACAAGCTTGTGACCGACCCGGCAACGTTCCTGCTGTAGAAAACCGATGTCCTGATTCACCGCGGCCGTGAATTCATGGAGCGGCCGGGCCTGGTCATCAAACGTGATGAATATCCAGCCGGCCCATGTGTCGGAACGGAGCGTCAGCAGGCGAATTGATTTCGACGAGAACCCGGCGCTGCGGTTCATCAGCGGGGCCGCGGTGAGACAACCCTTCAGGTCATAGGACCAGCCATGGTAGGGGCAGCTCATGCCCCCGGCCGCGCCCAGGTCACCGGCGCCATCCTCGACCAACTGCACGCCGCGATGGCGACACAGATTGACGAAGGCGTTGACCCCACCATCCTCGTCGCGCGTCAGCAGGACAGGCTCGTTCATCACCCGGGTGGCAAGGTAACTGCCCGGACGGGGCAGTTCCTCCACCCGGGCCACACATAGCCAGTCGGAGCGGAAGATGCGCTGCACCTCTCGCTCGAAGACGGCAGGCGACGTGTAGAGTTCGCCGGGGAGGTGACGAGCTTGATCCAGTGGCTGGCGCACCCGCTCAAGTGCGATGGCAACAATCGCAGGATCCAAACCATCCAGATGGTTGCTCATCGACGACGAGTCCATTGATCAGGCGAACGTGCGTTCAATCGCGTAGCGCATCTGGTGATGCACGCCGCCTTCGAGCCAGGAGAGCCGCCCCGGCCGGAAATTGGGCGACAGCGCCGCCTGCTGCAGCGCCGGCGCGACGGAGGCGTCCTCGCCCACCACCTTCTCCAGGAAGTCGGTATAGATGCGCGATTTCTCGTCGAAATCCGGCCGCTGGAAATGCTCGTCGGCGAAGAGGTGGTAGAGCATCACCCGGGTGCGATCAACGGCTTCGGGCCAGATCGTGTAGACATGCACCTCGTCCACCCGGCCGATGCAGACGATGTTGGGGGCGAGGAAGCCGAAGGCCGACATGCCGACCGGGCGGTCCTTCAGCCACGGCATCGGCCCCATCGGCGTGGTGCCATCCGGCGTCTGCGGCGCGGCTTCATAATAGGTGCCGAAGCCGCCCTGCTTGCGCAGGTCGAAGGTGTATTGCTCCACCGGGATGCGGTTGCCCAGCGTCTTCACGTGCAGCGCGCGGAAGTGATAGGGATCGCAGACATTCTCGGTGACGAATTTCCAGTTGCAGTTCCACGTCGTCACCAGCGTCTTGGCAACGCGGCAGCGGCCCATCTTCAGGAAGCCGACATCGCGTTCGAAATCGGCGACAAACTCCTTGAGCGGCGCGGCCTGGCTGTTGAGGGTGACGAAGATCCAGCCCTCCCAGGTGTCGAGCCGCAGGTCGAGCAGCCGGATCGACTTGCGGTCGAAGCCCGCCGTGCGGTCCATCAGCGGCGCCGCCGTCAGGCAGCCCTTCAGGTCATAGGCCCAGCCGTGATAGGGGCAGCTCGCGCCGCCGCGCAGCGTGCCGCGGCCGTCTTCCACCAGCTGCACGCCGCGGTGGCGGCACAGGTTGGCGAAGGCGCCGAGCGTGCCGTCTTCGGCGCGCATCAGCAGGATCGGCTCGTTGAGGACGCGCGTGGCGATGTAGTCGCCAGGCTTCTCGATCTCCTCCACCCGGCCGACGCAGAGCCAGTCCCTGGCGAAGATGCGCTCCATCTCGCGCGCCAGCACGGCGGGCGCGGTGTAGATCTCGCCCGGCAGGTGCTGGGCATCCTCCAGCGGCTTGCGCACACGCTGCAGCGCGGTCTGGATCAGGGCAGGATCGATTTCGGTCTGGCGCATCACACGGTCTTCAGCTTGCGGCGTTTGGGAATGGCGGACAGCGCCTCGGCGAGCGAACCCGCCATGCGCACGATCTGGCCGCCGGAGGCAAGCACGCGGAAGCGCGAATCGCCGCCCTTGGCCCGCTTCACGATGCGATAGGCGGCGACGCCGGCCTTGCCGCCATAGATGGTGAACACGGCCTCATGGTCGCCAAGGTTGATCGCGTAGTCGCACCAGTCGCCGTCGATGACGCGGCGCGTGTAGAGCGAGAGGATCTGGTTGAGTTCCGGCCGCTCGAAGACCACCGGACGTGAAAAACGGGAAGGAGCGACAGCCGCGCCCGCTTCCCGTCGGAACATGTGGAGGACGTCGGCCATCAGGACCGCGCCGCCCGGTTCTGGCGCCTGTAGCGCAACATCGGCAATTGATTCGGCACGGCGACTCCCATTGTTATGGCTTGAGCCAACCCGTCGGTTCTGCCCCGGCGGGCCTCCCCTGTGACGGAAAGCATAGGCCCGTTCCGCGGCGGGCGGCAACCCGGACGGATGGTCAGCGCCGGGGGGTGCGCAGGCGCGGGTCCAGCGCATCGCGCAACCCGTCGCCGAGCAGATTCAGCCCCAGCACCGCCAGCATGATGGCGAGGCCGGGATAGACCGCGAGCGCCGGGGCGACGAACACATAGGTCTGCGCATCGCGCAGCATGCGACCCCAGGAGGGCTGCGGCGGCTGGGCGCCGATGCCGAGATAGGACAGCGCGGCCTCGGCCAGGATGGCGATGGCGAACTGGATCGTCGCCTGCACCACGAGAAGGCCGAGAATATTCGGCAACACATGGTCGAGCGTGATGCGGAACCGCCCCTTGCCCACGGCTTCCGCCGCGCGAACATATTCGCGCGCCCACACCGCCGTGGCCGCACCGCGGGTGACACGGGCGAAGACGGGCACGTTGAAGATGCCGATGGCGAGGATCGCGTTGCTGGTGCCGGCACCGAGCAGCGCGGTGAGCAGCACCGCCGTCAGGATCGCGGGAAAGGCGAAGGTGATGTCGCTGCCGCGCATGATGACTTCATCGACCCAGCCGCCGCGCGCCGCGGCGACCAGGCCCAGCACGACGCCCAGCGCGATGCCGATGGCGACGGCGAGCAGCGCCACCAGGATGGATGTGCGCGCGCCCGCCATCAGCAGCGACACCACGTCCCGGCCGAAATGGTCGGTGCCCAGCCAATAGGCAGCGGACGGTGGGCGCAGGCCGTTGGCGACGGCGACGCCGCCAAGGGAATGCGGCGTCCAGACCAGCGACAACGCCGCCACCAGCGCCAGAACCAGCGTCAGGATCAGGCCGGCGCGAAAGGCGGGGCTCGATCGGCGCAGAATATCGAGGCCGCTCATGACGCCACCCGCAGGCGCGGATCGACCACCATGTAGAGAAGGTCGACGGCAAAGTTCACCACGACGACCATGGCCACCAGCAGCACGACGACGCTCTTCACCACGATGACGTCGCGCTGGGCGATGGCCTGGAAGACGAGCCGGCCAAGCCCGGGCAGCTGGAACACGTTCTCGATCACCACCGTGCCGGCGAGGAGATTCGCCGTCTGCAGGCCAAGGATGGTGAGAACCGGAATGAGGGCATTGCGCAGGGCGTGGCGCCACAGCGCGGCACGGCTGCTGAGGCCCTTGGCCTGCGCGGTGCGCATGAAATCCTCTTCCATCACGTCGAGCACGGCGGCGCGGGTGACGCGGGCGAGGATCGCCGCCTGGACAAGCGCCAGCGAGACGGCGGGCAGCAGCAACGAACGGACACACGGCCAGATGCCGGCATCCCAGCCGGGAAAGCCGCCCGCCGGCAGCCAGCGCAGCCACACGGCAAAGACGATGATGAGCAGGATGCCGAGCCAGAAATTCGGCACCGCGATGCCCAACTGGCTGACCAGCATCACGCCCGTATCGCCCGCCCGGCCGCGGCGCGAGGCGGCATAGACGCCGGCGGCGAGTGCCAGCGCCACGGTGAGCGCCAGCGCCATCAGCGCGAGCGGCAGCGTGACGGCCAGCCGGTCGGCCACCAGCCGGCCGACGCCGCTGCGATAGGCGTAGCTTTGCCCGAAATCGCCGACCGCCATGCCGCCAAGCCAGGTGAAGAAACGCAGCGGCGCCGGCTCATCGAGGCCGAGTTGCGTGCGCAGCGCGGCGACGGCGGATTCCGGCGCGTCCAGCCCGAGGATCGTGCGCGCCGGATCGCCGGGCAGCACCTCGACCACCAGGAAGACCAGCAGCGCGGCAACGAACAGGCTGATGAGCAGCGTGCCGAGCCGGCGGAAGAGATACTGCGCCATCGGCGCGGGCCGTGCCCTAGCCCTGCTTGCGGGCGAGCGTCAGCCCGTCACCCACCGGCAGCATGGCGCAGGTCACGCGCGCATCCGCATGGATCTTGCGGTTGAGCGCGCGGATGGCGTTGGTATTGGCATCGTCCTTTGCCGGATCGGCGACCGCGCCGCTCCACAGCACGTTGTCGATGGCGACAAGGCCGCCAGGACGCAGCAGCTTCAGCGCGCGTTCGTAATAGGCGTCGTAGTTCGGCTTGTCAGCGTCGATGAAGGCGAAGTCGAAGCGCCCGGCCTGGCCCTTGTCGACCAGCCCGTTCAGCGTGTCGAGTGCCGGCGCGATGCGCAGGTCGATCTTGTGGGCAACGCCGGCCTCGTGCCAGTAGCGCTTGGCGATGGCGGTTGTCTCGGCATTCACGTCGCAGGCGACCAGGCGGCCGTCGGCGGGCAGTGCCTCCGCCACGACGAGCGCGGAATATCCGGTGAAGACGCCGACCTCGAGGCAGCGGCGCGCGCCCATCAGGCGCACGAGCAGCGCCATCAGCTCGCCCTGTTCCGGCGAAATCTGCATGCCGGCGCCGGGCAGCTTCGCCGTCTCGTTGCGCAGGCGCAGGTGCAACCCGCTGTCGCGTACCGCAACACCGCGCAGATAGTCGGACAGTTCCGGGCTGAGGCCGATACTGGCGCGCGACACGCTGAAACCCCATTTCCTGCGAGGCACCTGACCGTTCAAGCGCTCGTGTTAGCCGCCACAATCTTTCCCCAATTCGGCCCTTGGGGTGCCCTATTGCCCAACCATATTGCTGAGTGTCGGCCCTCCTGACCCGGTCGCCGACATGGGGCAGTTCCCCCAGTCCCTATGTCACCAAGGCGGCCGGGTCAATTTTCCCCCTCGGCCCGGGGCCGGCACGATCCTCTCTTGGACGGACAAAAGCCCTGCTCCCCCGCAGGGCTTTTGTTCGTTTACTCCGCGGCCGCCTTCTGCGGCAGGGCATAGGCCGCCGCGCGCTTGATGTAGAAGTCGGCCGAATTGGCGATGGACTTCACCGAGGGCCGCTCGCGCATCGCCGCGATCCAGGCCTTCAGCCGCACGCAGTCGTCGGGAATGCGGTAGCCGCGATAGTGCTCGATGTTGCAGAAGCGCTCGAACGACGGGTAATAGGCCACGTCGACCAGCGTGACGCCTTCCGCCATCCAGTACGGCCCCGGCCCCATCTTGGCGAAGCCTTCCGTCTCCATGAAGCGCAGGTGCGCATCGAGCTCGGCCCGCAGCTTCACTTGCGTTTCGGTGTCCTGCGCGCGCAGGTAGCCATGCGTGGTGACGTTGAGCCGCGTGTTGCAGAAGTCGATCCAGACACGGGCGAGGGCGCGGCGCGCCGGGTCCTTTGGCATCATCGGCGGGTTGGGGAACACCTCGTCGATATATTCGTTCACGATCGCCGATTCGTAGACGATGTCCTTGCCGACGCGTACCGACGGCACCTTGCCATAGGGCGAGACGTCCTTGAACCAGCTTGGCTTGTTCTTGAGGTCGATCTCGGTCAGCGTGAAATCAACGCCCTTTTCCAGCAGCGCGAGCCGTGTGCGATGCGCATAGGGGCACACTTCGGCGCTGAAGATTTCCACTTGGGCCATGGTCCGTCCTTCCATTCCGTCTGGATCGTCGCGCCATCCCCGCTAGGATGGCACCTGTTCCCCGCAGCCTAGCAAAGCCGGCGGGGGGCGCGCGAATCTCCTGCACAGGACCCGTCCCGCCCACCATGTGTTCCGATCGCGTCACCGCCGTGACCGTCGCCTACAACAGCGGCCATGCCATCGCTGGCTGCCTGGAGTCGGTGCGCGGCTGCGCCCTGGTCGTGGTCGACAACGCGAGCCAGGACGACACCCAGGCCATCGTGCGGGAGGGATTCCCGGAGGCCCGCATCGTCGCCAACGCCGTCAACGAAGGCTTTGGCCGCGCCAACAACCGCGGCTGCGCGCTGGCCACGACCGACTATGTGCTGTTCATCAACCCCGATGCCCGGCTGGCGCCCGGAAGCCTCGACAGGCTGCTGGAAGCCGCCGTGCGGCATCCGGAAGCGGCCCTGATCGCGCCGCGCATCGTGCGGCCCGGCGGCCGGGTCGAGATCAGCCATGATGTCGACCTGTGGCGGCGCGTCGACATGCCGCCCGGCCCGGCGCCGGAGCCCGAGGGCGAAATCTGCGCCGACTTCCTGTCGGGCGCTGTCTTCCTGCTGCGGCGGTCGGCACTTAAGGGAAATCCACCCTTCGACCCTGCCATCTTCCTCTATTACGAGGATGACGACCTGTGCCAGCGCCTGCGCCGCGAGGGCCATGCCCTGATCCAGGTGCCAGAGGCGATCGCAGAACATGTCGGCGGCGGCGCGTCACGGCCGAGCTGGCGCATCACCTGGCGCAAGTTCTGGCACATGGCCTGGTCGCGCCTCTACCTCGAGGAAAAATATTTCGGCGGGACGGCGGCGGCGAAGACGGGCGTTGCCCATTTGCTGCGCTTCGGACCGAAGGCCATCGGCTATGCGCTGATCCTCAACCGCAAGAAGGCGCTGCGCGATGCTGCGCGCTATGCCGGTACCTTCGCCTATCTGGTCGGCGTCAGGGCGATCCGGTAGGCGGAACTCAGCCCGGCCCGCTGGTCAGGCACTCGCGCAGCTGGTCGCGCCACTCGGGCATGATGAGGGAGAAGGTCTCCTGCATCGCGCGGGTGTCCAGCACCGAGACCGCCGGCCGTTGGGCCTTGGTGGGATAGTCGGCCGTCGCGATCGCCTTCACCGGCGGCAGCGCCTTGCCCGCGGGCCAGTCGCGCGCGCCCGTGTCCATCGCGGCGACGATCGCCTCGGCAAAGCCATGCCAGCTCACCTCGCCGCCCGCCGCGAGGTGATAGGTGCCGGCACGCTCGGCAATCGCGTCGGCGGTGAGATGTGCTGCCGTCTTGCGCACGAGTTCGTTGGTCGCCCGGGCGATCGCGCGCGACCAGGTGGGCGTGCCGATCTGGTCGGCAACCACGCTGAGCGCGTCGCGCTCGCGTGCCAGCCGCTGCATCGTCAGCAGGAAGTTGCGGCCGCGCCGGCCATAGACCCAGCTGGTGCGCAGGATCAGATAGGCGGGATCGGCCGCGCCGACGGCGAGTTCACCGCGCAGCTTGCTGCGGCCATAGACGTTGAGCGGCGCGGCGCGATCGGTCTCGCGATAGGCGCGCCGGCCGTCCGGCGTGAGGCGGCGACCGGTTCCGCCCGCGCCGTCGAAGACATAGTCGGTAGAAAAGTGAATGAGCGCGATGCCGCGCGCCCTGGCCTCCTGCGCCAGCAGGCCGGGAAATTCGGCGTTGAGGTCCATCGCGCGTTCCTCATCCTCTTCCGCCCTTTCCACGTCCGTATAGGCGGCGGCGTTGACGATGAGGGAAGGCTTGCTCAGGCGCAGGAAGGCGCGTACCGAGTCGGGATCGTAGAGATCGACCTCGGTGCGCGGCGGCGCCAACACCGGCCACCAGGGCGCGATCTGCAACCGCGTTTCACGCCCAACCTGGCCGGTCCCGCCAAACAGGACAATCGGTTGCTCCTGCTCGCTCATGCAAAGGCCGGCAGGCGGGTTTCGGGCATGTCACGCAAGCGCAAGCCCGCCATGTCCTTGTTCGACAGGATCGGTTCATCCGCCGGCCAGGGAATACCAAGGTCAGGATCGTTCCACAACACCGTGAGCTCGTCCGCCGGGCTGTAGAAATCCGTCACCTTGTAAGCGAACAGCGCGGCGTCCGACGTGACGCAGAAGCCATGCGCGAAACCGGCAGGCACGTAAAGCACCTGGTGATCATCGGCATGCAGGGTCACGGCATACCAGCGGCCGAATTGCGGCGAGCCACGCCGCACGTCGACGACGACGTCATAGATCGTGCCGACCAGCACATGGACAAGCTTCGCCTGGCCATGCGGATGCTGCAGATGCAGGCCGCGCAACACGCCACGCCGCGAGGACGAAACATTGTCCTGCACAAAAGTGTCATGGATGCCTGCATCGGCAAGACGGCGGGCGTTGTAGGGTTCGAAGAAGTGGCCACGCGAATCGCCGAAGACCTGCGGGGACAGCAGCAGGACGCCAGGGAGTTCCGTGGGAGTCACCTTCATGCCACACTCTTTGCCTTGGTCCGCGCGGGACCAAGGGTTTAACACCACAGACGCAGGACCGCCACATGCGCCGCAGCCTGATCGTGCTGAAATGGATGGGGCTGACGCTAGGCGGCGTGCTGCTGGGCCTGGTCCTCGCCATCGCCGGACTGGGCCTGTGGCTGACGCAATCGCTGCCCCACATTGATGGGCCGGCGCAGGTCGCCGGACTCTCGGCCCCGGCCGAGGTGATTCGCGACCGCAACGGCGTCGCCCATATCCGCGCGACGAGCGAGGCCGACGGGTATTTCACGCTGGGTTTTGTCCACGCCCAGGACCGGCTGTTCCAGATGGACCTGTACCGCCGGATCGGCGCCGGACGGCTGGCGGAACTGGTGGGAGCACCTGCCCTGCCCGCCGACCGCATCCTGCGCACGCTGGGCATTTACCGGCTTGCCGAGAAGCAGGTGGCGACGCTGTCACCCGATCTGCGCCTTGCCGTCACCGCCTACACCGCCGGCGTGAATGCTTTCATCGCCCAGCACCAGGGCCCATGGCCACCCGAATTCACGCTGCTGTTCTACCGGCCCGAACCGTGGACGCCCGCGGACTCGCTGGTGCTGGGCAAGCTGCTTGCGCTCATGCTGGGTGGCAACTGGACGGAAGAGCTGCGCCGTGCGGCGCTGCTCGACCGCCTGCCAGCCGAATCGGTCGAGTTCTTCCTGCCGACGGCGCCGGATGGGCCGCTGCGCCTGACCGGGCAGCCCAGTGGCACCGGCGAAATGGCAACGGCGCTACTCGCCGCTGTGCCCGCCTTCCTGCATCCGCGCCGCGCCTCCAATGCCTGGGCCGTCACCGGCACGCGCACGGCGAGCGGCGCGCCGATCCTCGCGAGCGATCCGCATCTTGGTTTCACCGCACCTGGCATCTGGTATCCGGTGCGGCTGACAACCCCGAAGCACGTCGTGACGGGTGCCACCTTGCCCGGTTTGCCGCTGCACTTGCTTGGGCATAACGGGTCGGTTGCCTGGGGCCTCACGACCACCTATGGCGACCAGACGGACCTGTTTGTCGAGACCGTCGACGCGGCAGACGCGCAACTCTATGCGACACCGGATGGGCCACGGCCCTTCGCGACTCGCAACGAGACGATCCGCGTGCGCTTTGGCCAGGACATCGCGATGACGGTGCGGGAGACGCGTCATGGGCCCGTCGTCTCGGACGTTCTGCCCAATGCGTCCGCACAGGCGGGCCAGGGCCGTGTCATGGCGCTGTCTGCCGTTGCGCTGCAGGAAGGCGACCGCACGCCCGAAGCCCTGCTGGGCATGAATCGCGCCACCGATGCCGACAGCTTTCGTGCCGCCCTGCGCAATTTCCACACGCCACAGCAAAACGTGTTCTTTGCCGACCGTTTCGGCAGCATCGGCTTTGTCGCCGCCGCACGCGTACCGCTGCGCAAGGCAGACCGCGGGCTGGTGCCCGGCAATGGTGCCAGCGGCGCACAGGACTGGACCGGCTTCCTTGACTTCGACGCGCTGCCGCAGGCGCTGGATCCGCCATCGGGGCAGATTTACAACGGCAACAACCGGGTGGTGGACGACGACTATCCGCATTTCATCGGCGCCGACTGGGACCTGAACTATCGCGCCGAGCGGATTGCCGAGTTGCTGGCCGAAGTCGAGCGGCCGCGCGCCGACGACCATGCCCGAATGCAGGTCGATACCTTGTCGCCGATGGCGCGCGACCTGCTGCCCCTGCTGCTGCGCGCGATGAATGAGGTCGACACGCTGTCGCCCGCAGCCCGGAATGCCGTCACGCGCCTGCATGGCTGGGACCACGGGATGGATCGCGCGCGGGGAGAGCCGCTGCTTTTCAGCGCCTGGATGCGCGCGCTGGCGGCCCGGCTGTTCGCCGACGAGATGGGGGGCGCCTTCAACGCCGGCCAATGGCCGCGCCAGATCCGCGCCGCCCTGACAGACGCGCCGCGCTGGTGCGATGATATCCGTACCCCTGCCGCCGAAACCTGCCCCGCGCAGGTCGCGGGGGCGCTGGACGATGCCATCGCTTCCCTGACGGCCACCTATGGCGCCGACATGGGCAGCTGGCGCTGGGGCACCGCCCATGCCGTGCGCTTCACGCATCCGGCCTTCAGTTTCATCCCCGGGCTCGGGCGTCTGCTGGGCATCGAGCTCGACAGCGACGGCGGCAACTACACGCTGAAACGGGGCGGCTTCAGTGGCAGCGGCGCCCGCTTTCCGAATGGCCATGGCGCGTCCTACCGCGCCGTCTATGACCTCGGGAACCTCGATGATTCGCGCTATGCCTATGCGCCCGGCGCGTCAGGCAATCCGTATAGCCGCTGGTTCAGCGACCAGGCGCCCCTGTGGCGCGACGGGCTTTATTTCCGCATCCCGGCCACGCCGGAAGACGCCCGGCGCGATGCGCGCGGCGTGCTCGCGCTCACACCCCGCTGAATTTCCAGAAGAAGTTAGTATAATCCCGCAAAACCGGGAGGGGAAATGCAGCCACGGGTCACCGCGTTCTTCGACGAAGCCACCTTCACCGTCTCCTATGTCGTGGCGGAACCGGCGGGAACCGCCTGCGCGGTGATCGATCCCGTCCTGGGCTTCGACCCGAAATCCGGGCGCACCAACGCCGCCCAAGCCGACAAGATCATCGCCTTCGTGCGCGAGACCGGTCTGAAGGTACAGTGGGTGCTGGAAACCCATGTCCATGCCGACCACCTGACCGCATCGCCGCAGATCAGGCAGGCGCTGGGCGGCCGCACCGCCATCGGCAACCGCATCGGCGCAGTGCAGCAGACGTTCAAGACGCTGTTCAACTTCGGCGACTGGATGGCGACCGACGGGCGTCAGTTCGAGCACTTGTTCGCCGACGGCGAGACCTTCAAGATCGGCGCGATGGACGTGACGGTGCTGCACACGCCAGGTCACACACCCGCCTGCGTCACCTATGTCGTCGGCGATGCTGCCTTTGTCGGCGACACGCTGTTCATGCCGGACTACGGCACCGCACGGGCGGATTTTCCCGGCGGCGATGCCGCACTGCTCTATCGGTCGATCCGCAGAATTCTCGCGCTGCCGCCGGCGACGCGACTGTTCATGTGCCACGACTATGGCCCGAACGGCCGCAACTACGCCTGGGAAACCACGGTCGCCGAGGAGAACGCCAGCAACATCCACATCAAGGCAGGCGTCAGCGAGGACGAATACGTGGCGATGCGCACCGAGCGCGACCGCAAGCTCGCGGTGCCGGTGCTGCTGCTGCCATCGGTGCAGGTGAACATGTCGGCGGGCAAGTTGCCGCCACCGGACCCGAACGGTGTCAGCTACTTGAAGATTCCAGTCAACGCCTTCAAGTAGCTTTCCGCGGCTTCATGCTAGACGCAGGCTTTGCCTGCTCCTCGGCGTAAGGACGGGAAAAGCGAACCTCACACCGAGGGGCAACCCGAAGGTCGCGTCCCGAAGTGCAAGGTTCGCGTCATCCCTTACGCCACGTCCGGCGTGAAGTGAGACTTGCGGCTGGTGACGAGGTCAAGGAAGGCGATCGTCTGTACGCGCGGATCGGTCTTCCGCACATGGCCCGCCTCCGGATCGGTCACCACGTCGGTCACCGACGTCACCTTCGAGGCCAGCGCCGCATCGATGGCGCCGCCCACTTCCGACGGCTTGGTGATGCGCTGGGAATGACAGCCGAACGCCTTGCCGATTAGATCGTAGTGCACCTCGCCGAACTCGACGTTGACATGGCGTTGCAGCGCCAGGGTCTGACCATGCTTTTCCGTGCCCCAGGCTCCGTCATTGGAGATGAAGGTGTTGATCTTCAGTCCCGCCAGAACGGCTCCGTTGTATTCCGACGGATAGAAGCCGAAGGCGCCGTCGCCGGTGACATGGATGATCGGCCGCGGCTTGCCACCCTTCTCCTTTGCCATTTCCTTGGCGCCTGCCGCGGCGCCCAGCGCGAGCGGCGTGCCGATGCCCATGGAGCCCAACGGGTAGTGATCCATATAGCTGCGGTCGCCCTTGATCTTGATGACCGCTGTCATCCAGTTCTGGATGTCGGCACCGTCGCCGACATAGACCGCGTCCTTCGGCATACGCTTCATCAGCTCGCGGCCGAGGCGATAGGGATGAATCGGGCCCGTTTCATTGCGTCCGAGCGAATCGATGAATTCGAGGCGCGGCTTCAACGCGTCCTTGATCCATTTCACGCTGGTCTTCGTCTTGGCCTTGCGCTTGCGCATCGCCGCGTTGAGCGCAACCATCGACAACATGGCATCACCCACGATCGGCAGGTCGATCGGGCGGTTGCGGCCGATTTCCTCGCCCAGCACGTCGATCTGGATGAACTTGGCATTGGGCGCGAAGCGCGGGGCCATGCCATAGCCCATGCGCTGCGTCATGCGCGAGCCGACCCAGAGCACCACGTCGGCCTGCTTTGCCGCCACCTGGGCAAGACCCCAGGACCAGCCAAGCTCGTCGTCTTCCGGCACCAGGCCGCGCCCCATGGCGTTGCCAAAGGCGGGAATGCCGAAATCCGCCGACAGCTTGCGCAGCGCGGGGCCGGCGCCCGACCATTGCGCGCCGGAGCCGACGATGATCAGCGGGCGTTTCGCCTTGTCGAGCATTTCGGCGGCGCGCTCAATCAAGGCGAGCGGCGGCGCCGGCTTGTGAATATCCGTCAGCGGCGCATCGAGCTCTTCGCCGCGTTCGACGGCTTCGGAGAAGAATTGCTGCGGCACCTGCAGCACGACCGGGCCAGGCCGGCCAGACAGCGCCGTGCGGGCGGCAACCTCGACATATTCCCGCAGGCGGTCCACCGAGTGAACGGTGCGCGACCACTTGCTGATGGAGCGGGTCAGCGCCATGGCATCATGATCGACCAGCGCCTGCGGCTCGATGCCCGCCGTGTGCGGCTCGGCGACGATGACCAGAACCGGCGAGCAGGCTTCGTATGCTGTCAGAATTCCGGAAATGGCGTTGGGTACGCCCTGATCGGAAATGATCAGGGCGACTCCGAGCTTGCCGGTGATGCGGGCATAACCGTCGGCCGCCGCCACGGTCGCCGTCTCGTGGCGATTCGAGATGATGCCGAAGTCGTCCTTGTCCAGTGCGTCGAGCAGGTGGGTATGGGAGGCGCCGGCCAGCGAGAAGACCGTGTTGATGCCGTACTTCTTCAGGGTGCGGCTGACCACCATGCCGCCCGTGAGCTTGTTACTGCCCCGTGCCATTGAAATCCTCCAGACAGAAAATCGCGGACCGGCGTCCGTTCGGAAAAAAGGGTATGGGTGTGGCTGTTGCTCTAGCCGATCAGCTTGCCACCGACCAGCGCAATCGCCTCGATCTCGATCATCAACTCGGGCAGGCCGAGCGCGCCGACTTCGACGATGGTGTCGGCCGGCCAAGGGCGCTTGAAATACTTGCCGCGCGCATCGACGATCTTGGGAAAGTGCTTCATGTCGGTCAGGTAGATGTTGACCTTGACCACCTGCTCCATCGACGAGCCGGCAGCCTTCAGTACCGTCTTCAGGTTGGCGAACACCTGCTTGAGCTGGGCGTCGAAATTGCCCTTGCCGACCACCGCCCCGGTCTTGAGGTCGAGCGAGGCCTGGCCCGACAGGAACACGAGGTTGCCGACCTGGTAGCCGAGCGCAATCCTGAAGCCGTCATAGATATCGGGCTTGAGCGTGATGCGCCGGGCATTGCGCCCGACCGCCCCAAGGCTCGTGGTCGGCCGCGTGCGCGACACCACGTTCCGCGCCGCCCGCGGCCGGGCCACCGCCTTGCGGACCGGGACCGCCTTGCGGGCGGGCGCCGCCTTGCGCGCCTTCGCGGGCTTGCGCCCCGTCTTATTAGCCTTGCGTGCCATGCCGACCTCCCCGTCGCAGCAATTTGGGCCAAGATAGCGCCGGATTGCCGGGTCCGCGCAATGGGCACGGCACAACTGCCCATGGACCGTGCACAGGCTTGCGCCTAAAGTTTCGCTACAGCGGCCTCCAGCCGCCTGAACGAGAGGATTCCTTCATGACGACAACCATTTTCGCTCGGCGTTGGGGCGCCGCTGCGCTGGCTGCCGCCGCGCTGATGGCCGGGGCGATCGCGCCCGCCACGGCAGCGACCCAAGACAAGACACTTCGCCTCGCGGTGAACCAGTTCCCGCTCGCGCTGGGCAATCCCTATCGCGGGTCCGGGTCGCCTGGCACCTATCATTGGGCCGCCGTGTTCGACGCCCCCATCTGGGTGGATGAAACGGGCAAGCCGACACCGGCCCTCGCCGCGCGCTGGCAGAACACCAGCCCGACGACGTGGCGCGTGTGGCTGAAGCCCAACGTCACCTTTTCCAACGGCGAGCCGGTGAATGCCGATGCCGTGATCGCCAACCGCCAGTGGCTGGCAAGCGAAGAAGGCAAGGTGCAAGGCAACTCGGCCGAGCAGATCATTCGCAGCCTCGCGGAGTTCACCAAGGTCGACAACCTGACCTTCGACGTGCGCACCGAGAAGCCTGATCCCGTCATGCCGGCGCGGCTTGCCGGCCTCTATATGGTCCCGCCGAAATATTTCAAGGAAGCGGGTGTCACCGGCTTCACGCGCAAGCCGATTGGCACCGGCCCCTATGTCCATCAGGACTGGGGCGCCGACAACCTCGCGAAGCTTGAAGCATGGGAAGGCTCGTGGCGGCCGCCCAAGATCCGCCGCCTGGAAATGTTCAAGCTGGAGGAACGCGCGGCGCGCCTGCAAGCCTTCCTGTCAAAGCAGGTCGACATCATGCAGGGCGTCAACCCGGAGAACTTCCCGCAAATCGAAGCCGCGGGCGGCCTGATCGACATCGCGGGTTCGCCGCAGACGGTGTCAATGGCGCTGTTCACCCAGGGCGTGACCGCGGATTTGAAGCCGATCCAGGATCGCCGCGTGCGGCTGGCCCTGAACCATGCGATCGACACCAAGGCCTATGTCGACGCCTATCTTCGCGGCTTTGGCGGCAAGCCGAGTGGCACGCATATCCCGTCGACCGCGCAGGGCTATCACGCCCTGTCGCCGCACGGCTATGACCTGAACAAAGCCAAGGCGCTGATGGCGGAGGCGGGCTACCCGAACGGCGGCTTCGAGCTGCTGATCGAAGGTGTGATCGGCGGCCAGCCCGCGGATTCGGAAATCTATCAGCAGGTGTCGCAGGACATCGGCAAGCTGGGCGTGAAGGTGAACGTGCGCCAGACGGCCTTTGCCGACTATATCCGCAAGCTGCTGCAGACCCAGTGGGAAGGCCAGGGCTATGTGGCGATCAATGCGGTTTCGCCGCTGAATGACGCGATCCAGGGCATGTTCTACCAGAGCTGCCTGAACCCGAAGCCCTACTACTGCGACAAGGACCTGGAACCGCTGTTCGCCCAGGTTGCTGTCGAGTTCGACATGAAGAAGCGCAACGATGCGCTGGCCAAGATCCAGGAAAAGTACAAGTCCGAGGCCGCGCACATCATGTTGCACGAGATCGTCGACCTGACCGCCGTGCAACGCAACGTGAAGAACTTCAAGAACCGCGTGCGCACCTTCAACTACGAGGACATCGAGTTCGCCAACTGAGGCGACCTCGCAGAAACAAGACCCCCGCCGGCGACGGCGGGGGTTTTTCTTTGCTTTCAGTAAGGCGTATGGCCCGCGTCCTCACGCGCCAGCGCACGCAGGTGTTCCGGCAGGATCGGCTTGTAGGCCGGCATGTCGAGCGGCCGCGGACGGATCTCGTCGACATAGGTGGTCGAGAACGGCCCGCCTCGCGTGCGGAAGAAGGCCCGGAAACCCGTGAGTGATGCGCCTGGCCCGTGCAGGAGGCCGGCGGGCCGCCAGAAATAGGCGCCGGCGCGCATCGGCCCCTGCGGCCAGCGCAACTCGCCGTCCAGCAGATACATTTCCTCGACGCAGTCGGGATGGTGTTCGAGATGGCCGGTCTTCGGCAGGTTCTCGCGCGTATCCGCTCCCTTGGTCAGGATCCAGCTGCGCTCGCCCGTGTAGGGATCCTCGCGCAGTCGCTTGATGCCGATTTCGCTGCCGGCAAGCTTGTGCTCGAAGCCATAGTCATAGGACAGCGACTCGCTGTCGGCGACGACCAGCCGTGCTGCATCGTGACGGCCGTCCAGGCCCACGATCCGTTTCTGCGGTCCTTCGAAAAAGGTCAGCACCACCGCGCCGTCCGGCGACGCCATGCCGGCGCGGGGAAAGCCCACCGGCAGGAAGCCATAGCCGCGCCGCCCGAAGATGCGGTCGCCGATGCGCAGGCTTCCGTCAAGCACGAGGAACTCCTCGTCGCCGGGCAGCGTATGCGATTCACCCAGCGTCCAGCCGCGCGGATATCGGATCAGCATCGAGCAGGCGCCGTTTTCCGGTACCGCTGTCTCCGCACTGAGAATGCGGATGTCGGCGCCCGGGCGCGCACCGCCTGGTGCCGACGCCTGCCAGGGCAGCACCTGAGCCTGGATGTATTCGATGTGCGGGCGTTCGCCCATCGTCAATAGGCCTGCCCGGCGGGCACGGGCGCATCCTTGTATTTCTGGAGGTCGGGCGGCAGCACCGGCTGGTAGGGCGCGTCCCACTGGATGGTTTCGGTGTGGCTCGTCCAGTTGGTGCTGAAGGGCCCTTCCTTGCAGCGGAAGAACGCCGTGCAGCCGGGCTTCGAGGCGATTGGACCGTGCTGGATTCCGCCGGGGCGCCAGAAATAGGCCCCTTGCCGCAGCACGCCCCAGGGCATGGAGATGGCGCCATCGAGCAGCAGCATCTCCTCGACGAAGGGATGCGTCTCGAGCGGCGCCGCCTTGAGGTCCGGGCTCGACGTGCCCATGCGCAGGATCCAGGTCCGCTCGCCCGAGTCGGGATCCAGCCGCAGCACCAGCTTGGCAAGCCCGCTGCCCACCACCTTGGGATCGACGCCCGCGACATCCCAGGCCGCCGTTTTCGTGTCGACCTTCTCCACCAGCTTGCGCTTGTCATAGCCCGCGCCGCCGTCGAAATGGTTGTCGTGCTTGTGGGGGAAGAAGGTAAGCACGTCGGCGCCCTTGCTCACGCGCATGGGGCCGCGCGGAAAATCCTTGGGCAGGAAGGCATAGGCGCCCTCGCCATAGACCGTGTCGCCGATACTGACCTCGCCCTTCAGAACGTAGAACTCTTCGTCCGAGTCGAGGCGGTGCGGACGATCGATGGCAAAGCCGGCGGGGTAGCGCAGGATGACGCTGACGGCGCCTGCCTCGGCATCACGGCTGAGAATCTTGCAGTCTGCCCCCGGACGCGCCGCCGTGCCGGGCAAGGTGAACCACGGCAGGACCTGGGACTGCAGGAATTCGATATGGGGCCGTGCCATGGGGAACCTCGCCTGTCTGTGGTGCCCGAGTATGGGCACGGCTTTTTTTCATGTCCACGCGACGGATGCACGCCCGGGGCGGCGTGTAGGGATTCAGGAAGGCCGTTACGCTTCTCTCAGGAGTTCATTTCATGTCGTTTTCACGCATTTTGACCGCTGGTGCCGTTGTTTCCGCCCTCGCCCTGGGTGCCGGCGCCACCCTGGCCCAGACCGCCCCGGCCCCCACGGCACCGCCGCCGCCCGCCGCCGGAATGGGTCCGCATGGCCATGGCCACCGCGCCCAGAGCTTCGTCGAGCTGTTCGACACCAACAAGGACGGCAAGGCCTCGACCGACGAGATCATGGCCGAGCACACCCGCCTGTTCGGCGCCTCGGACGTCGACAAGGACGGCAGCCTGTCGGTGGATGAATTCCGCCGCCGTGGCCGCTTGATCCAGAGCCTCGGGACCACCACCATCTTTGACATGCTCGATGCCAATGGCGACGGCAAGATCTCGCAGGCCGAACTCGACGCGCCAACCAAGCGCTGGGTGGCCCGCTATGATGCCAACAAGGATGGCGCCATGGGCGTGGATGAACTGCCTGGCCGTGATCACGGCCAGGGTGGCCCGCGCCACGGTCGCCGCTAGGACCTGAAGCCCCTGCTGCATGCCACGCCATGAACCGCCGCCGGACATATCCCCCACCGCCTCTGCGGCGACTGGTGATTCCGATGACGATCTCGTGCGCGGCATTGCGGCAGGGAATCAGGCCGCCTGGGGCGTCCTGCTGGCCCGCTACCTCGACCGGATCACCGGTTATGCGTGGCACATGCTGAGGGACCACGCCGAGGCAGAGGACGTGGCGCAGGAGACCTTCATGCGCCTGATGAACAAGGCCGCCACCTGGCAGCCGGGGGGCGCCAAGCTGTCGACCTGGCTTTACCGCGTGGCGATCAACCAGTGCATCGACCGCCGCCGCGCCAAACGGCCCGAATCGATTGAAACCGTGCCGGATTTCGCCGCCGAAGGCGGGGATGAGAACGATCTGGGCCGCCGCCTGGACCTGACGAACAAGGTGCGCCGCGCGCTGGATACCCTGCCGGAGCGGCAGCTGGAGGCGATTGCGCTGGTGCACTACCAGGGCATGAGCAACATTGAGGCGGCCGGCCTGCTTGAAGTGAGCGTCGATGCGCTCGAGTCGCTGCTCGCCCGCGCGCGCCGCGCGCTCCGAGCCGAGTTGTCGCCGGTGGCCGCCGACCTGCTGGAAGAATGGTCATGACGCAGAACCCAGACATGGATCTCGCCCGTTTTGCCGCCCTGACGGACGCCTATGGCGCCGCGCCGGGCCAGTGGCCGGCGGGCGAGCGGGCGAACGCCGAAGCCTTCCTGGCGCGTTCCGCCGACGCCCGCCGGCTGCAAGACGAGGCCGCGCAGCTGGACACCGTCCTGTCACGTGTGAGCGCGCCGGCAGCCAGCGATGCGCTGCAGAACCGGCTAATAGCCGTGATGGCGCAGAAACATGGCCCGCGCCCCGGCATTCTGATGTGGATCGCCTCGCATCCCATCGCGCGGCCGATCATGCTGACGGCGATGGCCGTGCTCGGGCTCTATCTCGGGATGGCGTCCGGTCCGATGACCGCCGAAGCCGAAGACGACGCCGTGGAATTCGAAGTGGTGGCCGGCGGCGCGGCCCCCGGTGGTATCGTGGACTTCCTGGAGATGAGCGAATGACCACGACCCCCGCCCCGGACAGCCGCCGCCGCTGGTTCGGCATCGCGCTCTTCGCCTCGCTCGCCGTCAACCTGCTGCTTGTCGGCATTGTGGTCGGCGCGATGATCGGCGGCCGGCCGCATGGCCTGCCTTTTGGCGGCCCGCCACGCGGTGGCCCCGACGTCGTGCGCGGCGGCAATTTCGGCCAGATGTCGGAACCGACGCGGCAGCGTGTCAGTGCCGTGATGGAAGCCCGTGGCGATGCCATGCGTACCCGCGTGCGCGCGATGCGCGGCGCCCAGCGTGAAGCCGAACGCGTGCTCTCGGCCGAACCCTATGACGCCGAGAAGGCCACCGCCGCGCTGCGCGCACTGCGCCAGCGCACGGAGGAACTGCAGGCGGAAATCCATGCGGCGCTGGCCGAGGTGGCCAAGGACCTGCCGCAGAACGAACGCGCCCGTCTCGGCCGCACCATTTTCCTCAGCACCTTCTACGGCATGCCGCTGGCCGAGCTTTCGCCGCCGCCACGCCCGCCGCACCGACACCGCCTGGGTTAAGCTATGCAAATGAAGCGCGCCACTCTCTACGCCGTCGGCGGCGTTGCCCTTGCGGCTGCCATCGGCGCCTTCGTGCTGGGCGGCGGCAAGTCAGACGCCACGGTGTACAAGTTCGCCGCCGTCGACCGGGGCGATGTGGTCAGCACGATCTCGACCTCGGGCACACTGGGTGCGGTGGTGCAGGTCGACGTCAGCTCGCAGGTCTCGGGCCAGATCGCGCAGCTTAACGTCGACTTCAACAGCCCGGTGAAGAAGGGTGACGTGATCGCCCGCCTCGATCCACAGACCTACGAAGCGCGCCTGCGCCAGTCCGATGCGGAGTTAGCGGTTGCGCGCGCCAACCTGACGATGCAGCGCGCCTCGGTGGGCCGCACCCAGGCCGACCTGTTAAGCGCCCGCGCCAACCTGGAGAATATCCAGTTTCGTCGCGCCAACGCTGAACGCGAACTCGCCCGCCGCGAAGAGCTTGTCGTCCGCGGCGTCGGCACCGTGCAGGCACGCGACACCGCCCGCACCGAGCTCGATTCGCTCGGCGCCCAGGCCAATGCCCTGCGGGCGGCGATCGCCGCCGCCGAGGCCCAGGTGAAGATGGCCGACGCACAGGTCGAGAACGCTGCAGCGGCGGTCCAGCAGCGCGAAGCCACCCTGACGCAGGCAAAGATCGACTTGGAACGCACCATCATTCGCGCCCCGGTTGATGGCACCGTCATCAACCGCGCCGTGAATCTGGGGCAGACTGTCGCCGCCAGCCTGAACGCGCCGGTGCTGTTCGTGATCGCGCAGGACCTGAAGGCGATGCAGGTCGAGGCGGATGTCGACGAGGCGGATATCGGCCGCGTGCGGCCCGGCCTGCCCGTCACCTTCACGGTCGATGCCTTTGCCGGCAGAACCTTCCGCGGCAGCGTGCAACAGGTGCGGCAGCTGGCGGAGAAGGTGCAGAACGTCGTCACCTACACCGTCGTGGTTTCTGCCGACAACACGAGCGGCGAATTGCTGCCCGGCATGACGGCCAATGTCCAGATCGTGCTCGACCAGCGCAATGCCGTGTTGCGCGTTCCGAACGCGGCCTTGCGCTTCCGCCCGCCCGGCGCGACTCCCGCCCCGGCATCGGGCGGCGCCATTGCCGGCGGACCACCTGGCGCTGCCGGCGTACCGTCTGGCGCGGGACAACCCGCCGCGGCGCGTTCGGGCGCCGGCGGTCCTCCGGGTGCGGCGGGACAAGGCGGCGCGGCCCAGGGCGAGCTGGTGAACCGCCTGATCGTCGAGTTGGGCCTGACCGCTGCGCAGCAGGAACAGCTGCGCGCGATCGGCGCCGAGGCTCGCGAAACCGCACAGCGACTGCGCAGCCAGGGTGCAGGCCGGGAAGAACTGGCCGCGGAAGCCCAGCGCAGCCGGGCCGCGTTCAATGAACGCCTGCGCGGCATCCTGACCGAGGAACAGAAGATCAAGTTTGCAGCCCTGCAGCAGGACCAGCGGCCGGGCGCGGGTGGCGGAACCAATGGACGAGTCTGGGTGCTGGACGAGAAAGGTCAGCCCCGGGCCGTGGCCGTGCGCTACGGCGCCACCAACGGATCGATGACCGAAATCCTGTCCGGCGAAGTGAAGGAAGGCCAACAGGTAATCGTGGCCGCCACCGCCCCCGCGGCGCGCAACGCCGGGCTGACCGGAATCCGGTTCTAGGCCTTCGTTATGGCCGCCGGCGATGCCCTTATCACGGTCCGCAATCTGACCCGCGAGTATCATCTGGGTGGCGGACTCGTGCGGGCGTTGCGCGGCGTCTCGCTTCAAATCGGACGCGGGGAGTTTGTTGCCGTGATGGGCCCATCGGGGTCCGGCAAGTCCACCTTCATGAACCTTGTCGGCTGTCTCGACCGGCCGACGGCGGGCGAATTCCACCTGGATGGCGCGGACATTGCCACGCTCGACAGCGACGCCCTGGCCCGCATCCGGGGCCGCAAGGTCGGCTTCGTGTTCCAGAGTTTCAACCTGCTCGCCCGCACCAGCGCCATCGAGAATGTCGAGGTGCCGCTGCTCTATGCCAATGTGCCGGCGGCTGAACGCCATGCGCGGGCGTTGAAGACGCTGGCCGCCGTCGGCCTCGGCGAACGTGGCCACCACCATCCGTCGCAACTGTCGGGCGGTCAGCAGCAGCGCGTCGCCATTGCCCGGGCGCTTGTCAACGATCCCGTCCTGCTGCTGGCGGACGAACCCACCGGCGCGCTCGACTCGCGCACCGGCGTCGAGATCATGGCGATCTTCCAGGATATGAACCGGCGCGGCATCACCGTGGTGTTGGTGACGCACGAGCCCGACATCGCCCGCTACGCCGAACGTATCATCAGCTTCCGCGATGGCCTGATCGTCGCCGACGAGCAGGTGAAGGACCGGCTGGAGGCGAGCGCACAGCTTGCCGCGCTGGACGCCGCCGGCGGCACGATGGAGAGTGCCGCATGAACCTGATGATGACCTTCGCCGTGGCGCTGCGGGCCTTGCGCGTCAATGCACTGCGCAGCGTTCTGACCATGCTCGGCATCATCATCGGCGTGGCGGCCGTTATCACGACGGTAGCGATCGGCGCCGGCGCGCAGGATCGCGTTTCCGCCCAGATCGCCAACCTTGGCACCAACATCATCACCGTCTTCAACGGTTCGACCAATCAGGGGGGCGTGCAGCAGGGCAGCGGCACGCAGATCTCGCTGTCGCTTGGCGACGCCGCCGCGATCAACGCGGAAGTTCCCGGCATCGCCGCAGTGGCACCCACCATCCGCAGCACCGTCCAGGTGGTGGCCGGCAACCTCAACTGGTCGGCCCCCACTCTCGGCACCTCCGCCGGTTTCTTCACTGCCCGCAGCTGGGATGTCGAGCAGGGCCGCCTGTTCACGGAAGACGAGGCGCGCCGCGCCGGCAAGGTCGTCGTGCTGGGCGTGACTGTCGCCGCCAATCTGTTTCCAGACGGGGACGCCATCGGCCAGTATGTCCGCCTCGCCCAGGTCCCCTTCGAGGTGATCGGCATCCTGCAGAAGAAGGGGCAGAATTCCTTCGGCCAGGATCAGGACGACATTGCCGTCATTCCCATCGAGACGGCCAAGACCCGCGTTTCCGGCCGGCTGTCGCGCGGCCGCCCGGATGCCGTGCAGCAGATCATGATCAAGGTCGACGATGGCGCGGACATGAAACAGGTGGAGGCGGACCTGTCTGAGCTGCTGCGCCAGCGGCATCGCATCCAGCCCAACCAGCCCGACGATTTTGTCATCCGCAACCTGTCGGAACTGCTCGCGACGCGCGAGGCGAGCCAGCGCATCCTGTCGCTGCTGCTGCTTGCAGTGGCCGCCGTGTCGCTGGTGGTGGGTGGCATCGGCATCATGAACATCATGCTGGTGTCGGTGACCGAGCGGACGCGCGAGATTGGCCTGCGCATGGCTGTGGGCGCGCGGCGCAAGGACATCCTGGTGCAATTCCTGGTCGAAGCTGTGACCCTGTCGCTGATCGGCGGCGCCGTCGGCATCGCCATCGGCCTGGCCGCCTCGGCCATCATCGCCCATTTCGCCGGCTGGCCGACGCTGGTGAAGCCCGATTCGCTGATCCTGTCCTTCGTCTTCGCCGGCGCGGTCGGCGTGTTCTTCGGCTTCTACCCCGCACGCAAGGCCGCCCGTCTCGACCCCATCGTGGCGCTCCGCTACGAATGAATCGTGAGCCGGTTGCTACACCGGCTCCAGCACCACGAGCAGGTCCTTCGTTTCCACCCGCGTGCCTGCCGGCGCCACGATTTCCTTCACCGTCGCGTCGCGGTCGGCATAGACGGCGGTTTCCATCTTCATCGCTTCGATGGTGAGCAGGCGGTCGCCTGCTTCCACCTTGTCGCCCTTGGCCACCGACAGGCTGACGACAAGGCCCGGCATCGGCGCGCCGACATGGCCCTCGTTGCCATCTTCCACCTTGCGGCGCTGGACGACGGTGGTGGCGAGCGTGCGGTCCTGCACCCGGACTGTGCGCGGCTGGCCGTTCAGCTCGAAGAAGACGTTGCGAATGCCGTCGTCATTGGGCTCGCCGATGGCGAGGTGGCGGACGATCAGCGTCTTGCCGCGTTCGATCTCGATGGAGAGCTCGTCGCCGACCTCCGGCCCATAGAAATGCACCGGTGTCGGCAGCACCGAAAGGTCGGAATAGACCCGGCGGTGCTCGGCATAGTCGGCGAAGACCTTGGGGTACATGAGATAGGAGGCGAGGTCGCGGTCGCCGAGCTGGCGGTGCACCTTCTTGCCCGCCTCGGCCCGCGCCTTCTCGATGTCGACCGGCGCCAGCACCTTGCCTGGCCGTTCGGTCAGCGGTTCGCGGCCCTTCAGCACCTTCTTCTGCAGGGCGGGCGGGAAGCCGCCGTAGGGCTGGCCGAGGTCGCCGTGGAAGAATTCCACCACCGATTCGGGGAAGGAGATCTCGGTGTCGGGGTCGAGCACATCGTCCTTGGTCAGCGAGTTGGTGACCATGTAGAGCGCCATGTCGCCGACAACCTTCGAGGTCGGCGTCACCTTGACGATGTCGCCGAACATCTCGTTCACCTCGGTATAGGCCTGGGCGACGGCGGGCCAATGCGCCTCGTCGATGCCAAGGCCGCGGGCCTGTTCGCGCAGGTTGGTGAACTGGCCGCCCGGCATGGCATGTTCGTAGACTTCCGCCATGCCCGAGCGCAGGTCGCTTTCAAAGGCCGCGTAGTAGCGGCGCACGCCTTCCCAGTAGCTTGCCATGCCGCGCAGCGTCTTGCGGTCGAGGCCGGGATCGCGCTCGCTGCCGCGCAGCGCCTCGACGATGGAGCCGAGGTTGGGCTGCGAGGTGAGGCCGCTCATCGAATCCATCGCCGCATCAGCCGCATCGACGCCGGCTTCCGCCGCCGCCAGCACGCTCGCCGCCGAGATGCCCGAGGTGTCATGGGTGTGGAAATGGATCGGGATGCCGATTTCCTGCTTGAGCGTGGAAACCAGCAGCTTCGCCGCCGCCGGACGGCACAGGCCGGCCATGTCCTTGATGCCCAGGATATGCGCGCCGGCCTTTTCCAGCTCCTTCGCCATCGTGACGTAATATTGCAGCGTGTATTTGCGCTCGCCGGGATTGGACAGGTCGCCGGTGTAGCAGATCGCCGCCTCGCACAGCCGGTCGGATTCGAGCACGGCGTCCATCGACACGCGCATGTTCTCGACCCAGTTGAGCGAATCGAATATCCGGAAGACATCGATGCCGGCATCCACCGCCTGGGCGACGAAGAACTTCACGACATTGTCGGGATAGTTCGTGTAGCCGACCCCGTTGGCCGCGCGCAGCAGCATCTGGGTCAGCAGGTTCGGCATCTGCTCGCGCAGCAGGGCGAGCCGTTCCCACGGGTCTTCGTGCAGGAAGCGCATGGCGACATCGAAGGTGGCGCCGCCCCAGCATTCCACCGAGAAGAGTTCTGGCAGCAGCCGGGCATAGGCGGGCGCGATCTTCGCCATGTCGAAGGTGCGGAAGCGCGTCGCCAGCAGCGACTGGTGCGCATCGCGCATCGTCGTATCGGTGATGAGCAGACGCTTCTGGTCGAGCATCCAGCCGGCGAAGCGTTTCGGCCCCAGTTCCTGCAGCAGGTCGCGCGTGCCCTTGGGCGGCTCTGTCTTCGGCACGACGGGCATGGGCGGCGCGGCGAAGGCCCTGGGCCGCGGACGGCCCTTCACCTCGGGGTTGCCGTTGACCAGCACCTCGCCCAGGAAGGTGAGAAGCCGGGTGGCGCGGTCGCGGCGCGGCTTGAAGGTGAGCAGGCCCGGCGTGTCGTCGATGAAGCGGGTGGTGTAGTTCCAGGTGATGAAGCGTTCGTCGCTGACGAGCTTTTCGAGGAAGACAAGGTTGGTCTTGACGCCACGGATGCGAAATTCGCGCAGCGCACGGTCCATGCGCTTCGCCGCTTCCTCCGGCGTCGGCGCCCAGGCCGTCACCTTTTCCAGCATCGAATCGTAGTAGGGCGTGATGACCGCGCCGCTGTAAGCCGTGCCGCCGTCGAGCCGGATGCCGAAGCCGAGCGCGCCGCGATAGGCGGTGATGCGGCCATAGTCGGGAATGAACTGGTTTTCCGGATCTTCCGTGGTGATGCGGCACTGCAGTGCGTGGCCGCGGAACTCGATCCCTTCCTGCGCCGGCACGCCGGAGGCAGGCTCGCCGATGGCGGCACCCTCGATCACATGGATCTGCGCCTTGATCAGGTCGATGCCGGTGATGACCTCGGTCACCGTGTGCTCGACCTGGATGCGCGGATTCACTTCAATGAAGTAGAAGGCGCCCGTCTTCGCATCCATCAGGTATTCGACGGTGCCGGCGCACTGGTATTTCGCGGCGCGGGCGAGGCGCACGGCGGAATCGCAGAGCGCCTTGCGCTTCTCGTCCGTCAGGTAGGCGGCGGGGGCGCGCTCGACCACCTTCTGGTTGCGCCGCTGCATCGAGCAGTCGCGCTCGTAGAGATGGACGATGGTGCCGTAGAGATCGCCGAGGATCTGCACCTCGACATGGCGCGCGCCTTCGACGAATTTCTCGAGGAAGACCTCGTCATTGCCAAAGGCGGCCTTTGCCTCGCGCCGGCCGGCGGCAACCTGTTCCAGAAGCTCGGCCTCGGTCCGGATGATGCGCATGCCGCGCCCGCCGCCACCCCAGCTCGCCTTCAGCATGACGGGCAGGCCGACCTTGGCCGCCAGCCGCTTCACTTCCGCTTCGTCATGGGGCAGCGCGTCGGTCGCGGGCACCACCGGCACACCGGCTTCCATGGCGAGCTTGCGCGCCGAGACCTTGTTGCCGAGCGCGCGCATCACATCGGGCGTCGGGCCGATGAAGCGGATGCCGGCCACCGCGACGGCCTCGGCGAATTCCGGGTTCTCGGACAGGAAACCGTAGCCCGGATGGATGGCATCGACATGCGCCTCCTTGGCGATGCGCACGATGTCGGCAATGTCGAGATAGGCCTGGACCGGCCCCTTGCCCTCGCCGACCAGATAGGCCTCGTCGGCCTTGAAACGGTGCAGCGCGAAGCGGTCTTCCTTTGAGTAAATGGCGACCGTGCGCAGGCCGAGCTCGGTGGCGGCGCGGAAGACGCGAATCGCGATTTCACTGCGATTGGCGACCAGGATCTTGCGGATTTTGCGGTTCGAGGCAGCGTTCATGACGGTGTCCATGCGGGGCGGAACCTAGCCATCGCGCCCCCCGGAGTCGACCCTTAGAATCAGTCCAGTCCGGGGAGCGGGCGACCCCGAATCCGGTCGGCTGACCATTGCAGAGTCGCCGTCATGCCCTCATCTTGGGCCCATGACCGTCGCCCTGCTTGACCCCGCCCCGCCCCCCGCTGCCGCCCACCCCGTTACTGATTGGTTGATCAGAAAGGGCCTGACCCGCGGCAGCACTGCCTCGCTGATCCATGGCGTGTCGCTGCGCATCGTCGAAGCGGGCGTCCCGCTGTGGCGGTTGAATTTCATGGTGCAAACGCTGCACCCGCAGAGCAGTGCCGCGCTCTATCGCTGGACCGAGGGCGAGGACAAGATCTGGACCTTCCAGCCCCCGCGCGCCGAGATGGCCCAATATGCGAGCCGGTTCCAGAACAGTCCCTTCAAGGTCGTGTTCGAGACCGGGGTCGAAATCCGCCGGCGGCTGGAAGGGCCAGAGGCGGTGCTCGACTTCCCCATCCTGCCCGACCTGGTCGCCGAGGGTGCGACCGACTATGCGGTGTTCCCGGTTCGCTTTTCCGACGGCCAGGTGAATGCCATCACCTGCGCGACACGGCGGACGGGCGGCTTCAGCGAACACGACATGGCAACGCTGCGGCGGGCCATCCGGGCGCTGACGGGCCCGCTCGAGGTGATGCAGATGCGCGAACTGTCGCGCACGCTGCTCGACACCTATCTCGGCCACAATGCCGGCGGGCGGGTGCTGGACGGTGTGATTGACCGCGGCGCCGGCGAGGTGATCCGCGCCGTGATCTGGTATTGCGACTTGCGCAACTTCACCGGCATGTCCGAAACCCTGCCGATGGAATCGATGATTCGCCTGCTCAACGACTATTTCGGGGCGGTGGGCGCGCCGGTCCACGAGGTGGGCGGCGAGATCCTGAAATTCGTCGGCGACGCCATCCTGGCGATCTTCCCCATCACCGACGGCTGCAGCGCGGCCGAGGCCTGCGCCCGCGCACTGGGCGCGGCGACGGCGGCGCAGGGGCGCATGAAGCAACTCAACACCGAACGCGCCGCGCAGGGCTGGCCCGCGCTCGACTTCGGCATCACGCTGCATGTCGGCGACGTCATCTACGGCAACATCGGCACGCCCGACCGGCTCGACTTCACCGTCATCGGACCGGCGGTGAATCTCGTCACGCGGATGGAAGACCTGACCAAGACGCTGAAGCAGCCGGTGCTGGTGTCGGACCTGTTCGCCGAACTGGCAGGCGGCGACTTCGCCCCGATGGGTTCGCACCGCTTCCAGGGCATTCCCGAACCGCGCGCCATTTTCGCACCCCGCGCGGCATGACTGACAACCAGCCCGAACCCAATTTCAGCGACACAGGGCGGCCCCCACCGCGCGGCTTTCGCCTTCAACAAGCGGGCGCAATCGTCGAGCCGAAACGCGCGGTGTCGGGCTGGCTGAGCGTGATCAGCGGCGGGCTGTCGATCTTCGTCTTCGCGCCGTTCTTCGCGCCCTTCGGCTATCTGTTCGCGCTGTTCGCGCTGATCCGCGGCCAGGTCCTGCTGGCCCTGGCCGGGATCGCGCTCAGCACCTTCGGCCTCCTCACCTCGCCGATCTTCCTCGCGATGGCGGGGCTGGCCGGCTTCGTCTGGTGGGTCTGGCCGAGCTGGCTGTAAGCGCACGGGCCGCCGCAGGCGGCGATACGTGCGCGCCCAACCAAAACGGGTTACGCCGGCTTGGTGGCCTTGAGCGACGGGCGTTCCGACAGCTTGTCGAACCAGGCCGCCGTCTTCGGCGCCTTGGCGCGCCAGTTGCGGTCGGTGAAGCGGAAATCGAGATAGCCGAGCGCGCAGGCGAGCGTGATGGTGCCGATGTCGAAGGTCTCGCCGAAGGTGGCGACCTCGCGCTCGATGTCGCCGAGGCTCGCTTCCACCTTCTGCCACTGGCCCTTGTCCCAGTCGGACCAGCGCTTGTCTTCCGGGCGCAGCGTTGCTTCGTAGCGCACCAGCAAGGCCGCATCGAGGATGCCGTCGCCGACCGCCTGGCGGCGCAGCGCCGTCCAGCGCTTCGGCCCCGGCGCCGGGAAGAACTTTCCGCTGGCCAGGTGGTCGATGTATTCGCAGATCACCGGGCTGTCGAACAGCGTGTCGCCATCATTGGTCATCAGCGCCGGGATCTTGGCGAGCGGGTTTTTCTTCTGCACCTCGGCATTGGCGGCCACGGGCGACACGCCGCCCGGCGCCGGCACCTTTTCCACCTTGGCGTCGAGGCCGGTTTCGATCAGCAGCACCATGACCTTGCGGACATAGGGCGAGGAGGGCGAGTGGTAGAGCTTCATGGCGGTTCTCCCGGATCTGGATTCCTGAATCACTTCATCGTCGGCATGGTGAACTCGGCGCCCGCGCGCAGGCCCGTCGGCCAGCGCGAGGTGACGGCCTTCATCTTGGTGTAGAAGCGCACGCCTTCCATGCCATGCATATGGTGGTCGCCGAACAGCGAACGTTTCCAGCCGCCGAAGGAATGGAAGGCCATCGGCACCGGGATCGGCACGTTGACGCCGACCATGCCAACCTGCACGCGCTGGGTGAATTCGCGCGCCGCATCGCCGTCGCGCGTGAAGATGGCGGTGCCGTTGCCGTATTCGTGCTTGTTGATGAGGTCGACCGCCGAATCGAAATCGGGCAGGCGCACCACCGACAGCACGGGTCCGAAAATCTCTTCCTGGTAGATGCGCATGCCGGGCGTCACGTTGTCGAACAGCGAGCCGCCCATGTAATAGCCGCCCTCATAACCCTGCAGCTTGAGGCCACGGCCGTCGACGACCAGCCTGGCGCCTTCCTTGACGCCCTGGTCGATATAGCCGGTGACCTTCTGCCAATGCTCCTTCGTTACCAGCGGGCCCATTTCGGAATCCGGGTCCATGCCGGGGCCGACCTTGAGCGCGGCGACGCGTGGGCTCAGCTTTTCGACCAGCGCATCGGCCACCTTGCCCACAGCGACCGCCACCGAGATCGCCATGCAGCGTTCGCCGGCCGAGCCATAGGCCGCGCCCATCAGCGCGTCGGTCGCCTGTTCGAGATCGGCGTCGGGCATCACCACCATGTGATTCTTGGCGCCGCCCAGCGCCTGCACGCGCTTTCCGTGCGCGGCGCCGACGCGATAGATCATCTCGGCGATCGGGGTGGAGCCGACGAAGCTGATGGCGGCCACGCGCGGATCGGTCAGCAGGGTTTCCACCGCCTCGCGGTCGCCGTTCACCACGTTGAGCACGCCGTCGGGCAGGCCGGCATCCTGCAGCAGCTCGACAAGGCGCAAGCTGCAGGACGGGTCCTTTTCCGACGGCTTCAGGATGAAGCTGTTGCCGCAGGCGATCGCCACCGGGAACATCCACAGCGGCACCATGGCCGGGAAGTTGAACGGCGTGATGCCGGCGCAGACGCCGACCGGGTGGCGCATCGACCAGGCATCGATACCGCCGCCGACGCTGTCGGTGTATTCGCCCTTCAGGAGATGCGGGATGCCGCAGGCGAATTCCACCACCTCGAGCCCGCGCGTGACCGAGCCCTTGGCATCGGCGAAGGTCTTGCCATGTTCGGCGGTGACCAGGCGGGCGAGATCGTCGGTGTGCTTCTCGATCAGCTCCTTGAACTTGAACATCACCCGGGCGCGGCGCAGCGGCGGCGTCGCGGCCCAGCCGGCCAGCGCGGCCTGGGCAACGCCGATGGCGCCGCGCATCTCCTCGGCCGAGGCCAGCGGCACCCGGGCCGACAGTTCCCCGGTGGCCGGATTGAACACATCGCCGAATCGCCCGCTCTTGCCCGACTGGGCGTTGCCGCCAACGAAATGCCACAGGGTCTGCATGATGAAAGGCTCCTTCTCCGGCGCGGGAGTTGGGCACAAAGGCGGGGGGGATTCAAGGCTGGGCAGGACGACCGCAGAAACCGGCGCGCTTTCTGACAGCCCCCTTTTTGGCGGGTATCACCGTTTTCCCCAGTTTCGCGCTAGGCTAGGCGGACCGAACAGGAATTGTCCCATGACGTGCCGTGTGCTGGCGCTGTGCGCCCTTGCCCTTGACCTTGCCGTTTTCGCACCCGCCCTTCCCGCCGCCGCGCAGGCGCCCGCGCCGGTGGAGTGGAAGGCGTGGGCGAACGGGCAGGAGCGCACGTTCGGCGACATCACGGTGAAGGCCGACGACCGGCGCACGGGCGAGGGGTATTTCTACATCCGCATCCTGAAGGGTGCACAGGAGGTGATGGCGCTGAGTTCCGCCGCCTTCCTGATGCACGAGCCGACGCTGGGCCAGGACATCAGCGGCAGCAGCAAGCCGCATCTCGCCGCGCTGGAATGGTCGGGCAACGACAATTGCTGCTACCAGCTGCACATCATCGAACTCGGTGCGGAACCGCGCGTCGTCGGCGATGTCGACATCAAATATATCGAGGAGGGCGGCTTTCCCACCTTCGTCGACCGGGACGGCAAGCCCGGCCTGGAGATCGAGGTGACCGACATGTGGGCCTTCTATGCCGACCTGCTGGCGGGATCGCCGGTGCCACGGGTGGTGCTGCGGCTGGAGGGTGGCGCCTATGTCGCCGACGGCGCCCTGATGAAGAAGCCGCCGCCGACCGACGCCGCGCTGATCGCGCGTGCCGATCAGTCGCACGACACCTATGAAGAGGCGCAGGTCGGCCAGGTGTGGGCGGAGGTCATTGCGAGCCCGGTGATCGAGCTGATCTACCAGGGCAACCTGGCCGCGGCCTGCCGCTTCCACGAACGCGCGCACCCGGACGACGACTACAAGGAAGCGTCGCTGTTGAAGCTGCTCGAGGATATCAACGTGAAGACGCGGCGCGCGGAGTGGAAGCTGTGGCCGGCGCTGGCCCGGGCCAACGGCATTCCCGAAAGCGGCACGCTCGACTGCCCGCGCTGACGCGCGGCACGATCAGCCGCGACTGAGGCGGCCGCGGGCTTCCCGGAGCTGCGAATCGGTCATGATCTTGCGCAGCGTGGCGAGCGAATCTTCCGCGCGCAGATGGCCCTGCGCCGCGGCGCGGGCGAACCAGGTGTGCGCCTCGATCAGGTCGCGCTTCACGCCGTTGCCGTCGAGATAGAGGCCGCCGACGAAGAATTGCGCGTCCGGCTGTCCGGTGCGCGCCACCGGCATCCAGAACTCATAGGCCTTCTCGTAGTTGCGGGCGAGATAGGCGACGACGCCGACATCGACGGCGCGGCGCGCCGCATCCGGGTTGAAGCCCGGAATGTCGGGCGTGCCGGCGCGATTCATCAGGAAGGGGGGCGGCGCCTTCTCGTCATTGAGGGAGGCGACGCGGGCTTCCTTGATCTGGCGGTCATGCTCCGCCTTCGCCTCGCGCACGAGCGTGTCGGACAGGCGCGGGCCGCGCGGCACGGCGCGGTTGCCGCTGTCGGCTTCCTTCACGAGGAAGTCGGGCGGTTCGGTCACCGGCGCACCGGCCATCTCGCGCGCGGCTTCCTGCTTCAGCACATCGGAGACCGGAATGCGGTCGCGCGGCGCAGCCGCCACGACAGGCGCCAGTTCCGGGCGCAGGAAGGTCGGAATGGTGCCAGCCGGCGCGCTGTCCTTCGCCGTCGGAACGGCGGCCGACTTTGTCCCGGCCGGAGTCGTGTCCGTGTCGGCATCCCGGCGCAGGAAACCCGGCGCCGGCGCCGGTGCGGCAGCGGGCTGAGCCTCCAGCCGGTTGAGGCTCGCGGTGATTTCTTCCTCGCGCCGCGCCTCGGCCTCGCGCCGCAGGGTGGCGGCCGTGTCGGCAGCGGGCGTCGCGACGACGACGGGCGGCGTCGAATCATTGGCTGGCGCGGGTGCGACCACCGCGGGCGCGACTGCCGGGGCCGGTTCCGCCGCCGCCACAACGGCAGCGGGCGGAACCGCCTGGCGAGGCGGCAAGGCCGGGAAGGCATTGGTCGTCACCGGCACGGGCGTGGTGACGGGCGCCGTGACGCGCGTGGCATCGCGGGCGGCTTCGCGCGCCAGCAGGGGCGGAACGGGTGCCGCCGTGCCGCGCCCGGGTGCCGGTTGCGGTGCGGGCGCGTTGTTTGCCGGGCGTGCGTCTGCCGCGGCTTCGCGCTTCAGGAAGGCGGGAACCTCGGATGGCGACGCGGTGCGAAGCGGTGCCGGTGCCGTCAAGGCGGCCAGGCGGACGCGATCGGCTTCCGCCTCCGCGACCAGGGTCGGCGACGGCGGCACGACGATGAGCGCGGGGGCCAGGCCGGCGCGTTCGCGGCGGGCTTCCTCGATCAGGAACGGCGCGACCGGCACGACGATCGCGGCGACTTCCACAGGGGCCGGTTCGGTGCGCGCCGGCGACGGCGCACGGCTGGTGTCCGGAACCGCGACCGCGGCAGGCCGCGGCAGACGCGGCGCCACCGGCTCGGGCGTTGCAGGACGCAGCGCCGCCATCTGCGCGGGTGCAGGCTGCGCCGGCGGTTGCGGTTTGACGGGTGTCACCGTCAGCGCCGCCGCACCGCGCGCGGCGGACGGCGTGGCGCGTTCTTCGGCCGGCCGCGTGCGCGGTCGAATGTCGCCAGTCAGCGCCGGCTGTTCGGTGCCAAGCTGCGCGACGTCGACCGGTGCCATCGGCACGGCCGGCGGCACCGCCTGCGGCGCGGCGCGCGCCACGGCCGTTGCCTGTTCCGGCGCGCGTGCGAGGAAGTCACGCGGCATGTAGAGGTGCGAGCGCGAGGTTTCGACACCGCGCGCGGCCGAGATCAGGGGCTGCGTCGGCGCGGCTTCCGCCACCTGCTTCGGTGCGGGCGCAGGCGTGACCGGTGCGGGCGCCGCGGCAACCGCCGCCGGCGTGCCGGCAGCCGGCGCCACCTTGTCGTTGAGGAATTGCGCAACGCGCTGGGCAGCGCGGTCATGGCCACCATCGGCGGCGCGCTGATACCAGCCCATGGCACGGTTGGCGCTCTTCTCCACGCCCAGTCCCTGTTCGTACATCAGGGCCAGGTTGTATTGCGCGATGGCATGGCCCTGTTCGGCCGCCTTGTCGAACCAGCGGGCAGCTTCGGCCGGATCCCTGGCCACGCCCTGGCCCTGCAGATACATCACACCGAGATTGGCCTGCGCCGCCGCATGACCATGCTGTGCCGCGAGGCGATACCAGTTCGCCGCGACTTCGTCGCTTTGCGGCACGCCGCGGCCCTGGCGATAGAGCTGGCCGATGTTGCGCTGCGCCGCCGGATCACCCTCGCGCGCGAGCGGCAGCCATTCCTCATAGGCCTTGCGGAAGTCACCCTTCTCGAAGGCCTTCACGCCCGCATTGAAATCGGCAAAGGCCGGGGCCGGTGCCCCGGCCAGCGCGACGGCCAGCGCAACGGCGGCTGTCGTGCACAACAGGCGGGTGCGGAAGTCGGTGTTCCTGGTGATGTTCATGCAGTGACCCGGCGCCAGGTGCCATCGGCCTCGCGGCAGGCGGTGCCCTTGGTTTCTTCGCTGCGGCCGCCAACGACGACGACCTGCGTGAATTCGCGGCAGTACTGGCCCGAGGCACGCTGGAACGTACGCGTCGGCGTCACCGTGCCGGTGTGTCCCGATTCGGGATTGTTCCAGCGGCTTTCCGTGCCGATGGGGACGGATTCGAGTGTGGTTTGCGTCGTGCGTTCCAGTGCCACCTGGTCGGCCCGCGACAGGCGTGCGGCGAGGTCATCATTTACCAGCGCCGCGAGCACAACAGGCACCGGCACGATGGCAACGGACTCGACAACGGCAGGGCGCGCCGCCGTCGGCGCCGGCGCGGACACAGCGGGTGTCTCGGCGGCGCGGGCTTCGTCGCCGCCGCGCAGCCATCGGCTGTTGCTGTTGCAGGCAGAAAGGCCCAGCGCCAGCACGGCGAGCAGGACCATCGCTCCGCTTCTGTCGGCCTTCAGTTGCATTGTCGTTCCTGAGAACCGGCCGGACTTCTGGTGATCCGGGCCGGGTGAGCGTCCTACTGTAACATGCTCTACTATCTCATGAAATTGCGGCTGCTGCCAGTTGAAGCAAGTTGGTATCACTCTACCTTGCTGCTGCGGCAACCCCGGTTGTTGGCAGGCCGTTCGGAATGGTCGTTCCAGCACTCCGAAAGCTGATCAGACAATTTCTGATTTATCTTTAAAATCAAATTGTTACTGCCTTGCCTCCGCCCCTGGCCAGCAATGGTACCGCGACGCTGGCCGGCGGCGAGCAGACCCTGGCCGGCCTTTGCGGTCCGGCGGGGCGAACATCCACCACCGGTCTTCCCGGTCATCAGAGCCCCTCATGCCGCCAGCCCTTCCTCCCATCCTGACGACCGCGATCTTCGACCTGGGCAAGGTCGTGATCGACTGGGACCAGCGGCACCTTTATCGCGACCTCATTCCCGAGCCGGAGGCGATGGAGCATTTCCTCGCCCATGTGCTGACCGATGCATCCCGGGAAAAGGTCGATGCCGGCGAGCCCGCCGCCGCCAGCGTGGCGCGGCTGGCGGCACTGCATCCGGCGCAGGCTGACCTGATCCGCGCCTATTACGAGCAGTTCGACCGCACGATGCGCGGGCCGGTCGCCGGCATGGTGCCGCTGCTCGAGACACTGAGGGCGCGCGGTGTGCGGCTGTTCGCGCTGTCGAACTGGGGCGTCGAAACCTTTCCGCTGGCCCGGCGGCGCTTCGGTTTCCTCGACCTGTTCGAGGACATCGTGATTTCGGGCGCCGTGCGGCTGGCAAAGCCCGATCCGCGTATCTACCGCCTCGCGCTCGATCGCTTTGCCGTGCGCGCGGACGAGGCCGTGTTCATCGACGACATGCCGGTCAATGTCGCCGCGGCGGAGAGCGTCGGCCTGACCGCCATCCGCTTCACCGGCGCAATGGACCTGGCCGCGCGACTGCGCGCGCTTGGCCTGCTGCCCTGAGGGTCAGGGCTTCGACCGCGAGTAGAGGCCCTTTTCCTCCAGCATCGTGAACAGGCGCTCGTCGACATTCTGCTCATGCGCGCGCTTGAGCTGGATCAGCGAGGCGAGCGGCGATTCGATGTGATGGAAGAATTTCCAGCCATCCGGCTTCTTGCGCAGCAGCGTGGTGGCGCGCACCTCGCCGCCGATCGGCTTCTGGTACATGCGGTTGCCGATGACGAAGAAGTTCCACGACAGCTGGTAAAAGGCGTGCGCGACACCGGGCGCGATCTCGCGCACATGCAGATCGCCGAAGGCGATGAAATGCTCGGACCGCCGGGGTTCCGACACCTTCCAGTAGTCGAGCAGGGCCGGCCAGCCGATCAGCGGGTCGCGCTCTTCCGCGACATAGATCGGCTCCTTCTCGTCGGCATCCCACAGGCGCCGAAGATCGTCCATCTTCCAGTCGTTCCACAGGGTGAAATAACGCGTGAGAACCGCATTGATATCGTCGTGAAGGCCGGCCATCGGTAATCTCCCGCAACTGTGACAGCCGGAGGATCGCACGGCGCGCGCCGTGCGGCGTCAAGATTGTGGACGGGCGCGGCGGCGCATGGAACAGTGCGGGCGAGGTGCGGAGGCACCGTCGGGGGAGATATCGTTGCGTCGCGTCGTTGGCTTTCTGATCGTGCTCGCCGGACTCGCCTGGCCCGCGCTGGCATCCGCGCAAGGCGCGTCGCAGCTGATCCAGCAGCTGGGCGGCCAGGCCATCCAGGTGCTGCAGACCACCGGCGGCAGCCTGGAGCAGCGCGAGCGGCAGTTCCGCGCCATCCTGTCGGCAAGCTTCGACATGCCGGGCATCGCCCGCTTCGTGCTGGGCCGCCACTGGCAGCAGGCGAATGACGAGCAGCGCCAGGACTATGTCCAGCTCTTCACCGAATATGTGCTGCAAACCTATTCCGCGCGGCTTGGCGGCTATTCCGGCGAAACCCTCGCCGTCACCGGCGAGCGGCCCGCCGGCCAGCGCGACACGGTGGTGACGACGCGCATCAACCGTCCGTCCGGCGCGCCGGTGGACGCAAGCTGGCGCGTGCGCCAAGGCGAGGACAGCCGCTTCCGCATCATCGACGTGGAAGTGGCTGGCGTCAGCATGACGCTGACCCAGCGCGACGAGTTTTCCGCCGTGGTCCAGCGCTATGGCATTGACGGATTGAACGAGGTCCTGCGCGCCCGCACCACGAAGGCGCCGGCGACCGCGGCACGATGAGGCTTGGCATGATCCGGATCACACAGGCGGCCCTGGCGGCCGCTTTCTCGCTTTCCCTGGCCCTATCGGCGGCGGCGGCGGATTTCGACGCCGGCTGGACTGCCTATGAACGTGGCGACTTCGCCACCGCGCTGAAGGAATGGCAGCCGCTGGCCGAACGCGGCGACCGCCGCGCGCAGTTCAACATGGGTGTCCTTTACGACCAGGGCAAAGGCGTCGACCGCAGCGACAAGATCGCCGCCGAGTGGTGGCAGAAGGCGGCCCTGAACGGCTCGGTCCTCGCCCAGCACAACCTGGGGCAAAGCTACATCGCCGGCGACGGCGTGCCGCAGGACATGGCGATGGCCGCAAGCTGGCTGCAACGCGCAGCCGTGGGCGGCCATGCGCCCGCGCAGTACACGCTCGGCAAGCTCCATGCCTATGGCATGGGCGTGGCGCGCAGCGACGCCGAGGCGCTGCGCTGGTACGTGCTGTCGGCCGACCGCGGCAACGAGCGGGCACAATACAACATGGGCAAGTCCTATCGCGACGGCGCCGGTGCGCCGAAGGATCTGGCCGAGGCGGTGAAATGGTTCCGCCGCGCCGCCGATGCGGGCTATGCCAAGGCGCAGTCGGCGCTGGGCCAGCGCTATCTGAAGGGCGAAGGCGTGGAGAAGAACCTGGGCGAAGCGCTGTACTGGACCGCGCTGGCCGAAGCCCAGAACCTTGACCGCGCCGAGGACGATCGCGCCGAGATCACAGCGCAGATGGCGACGGCGGATGTCGAAGCCGTGCGCAAGCGGCTGGCCGAACGCGGGGTAACGCTCAAGTGACGATGCGCTTTCGCGTCCTCGCCGCCGCCGCGCTGCTTCTTGCCGTGCCGCTGCCCGCGCTTGGCCAGGCGGCCGGCGCCCAGGTCCAGGCGCGCATCGCTGCGGCCCTGGCCGAGACACGGAACATCGGCCAGATCGATGGCCGGATGGTGCGGGAGCAGGGCCGCTTTGCGGTGGCCACGCAGCTCGCGCCCACCGATGGGTCGCGCCAGGCGGAAACGCAGGTCACCGGCATCGTCATCGCGGCCATCGCCGAGAACCCGGCCACTGTAACCGAAGTCGTGCGCGCCGGCGTTGGCGCTGCACCGCAATTTCGCGACGCGATCCAGCGCAGTGCGTCGGCTGCCTTCCCCGGCTTTGCGCCGACGATCGCCGCCGCAGCCGGCAGCGGGGCGGCAACGGTCGCATCTGCAGCGCCCGCCACCGCGCCCTACTATTCCTATGCGCCGCCGCCCTATGTCGTCGCGGTGCCGGCGCCCTCAGCGGCCTTGGTCACGACCGTCGCCGCGCCGCCACGCGCTGCCGCCGTCCCGGTTGTGGCGGCACCTATGCCGGATGGCGGTACGGAGAGCGATCCGCTAGAGGGCGTCAACCGCGCCATCTTCGCCGTCAACGATGTGGCCGACCGCTTCGTCCTCCGTCCGATCGCCTGGACCTATGGCACCATCGCGCCGGACCCGGTGAAGCGCAGCATGCGCAACTTCTTCCGCAACCTGGGTTCGCCCGTCCGCTTCGCGAACGATGTGCTGCAGTTCACCTTCGAGGATGCCGGCGTGACCGTCGCGCGCTTCGGCATCAACACGACCGTCGGCGTGCTGGGACTCTTCGAAGTGGCGGAGGGCTGGGGCTTTCCCCACCATCCGGCCGATTTCGGCCAGACGCTTCATTCCTACGGCGTCGGTGCCGGCCCCTATATCGTGATTCCGCTGCTGGGGCCATCGACCGTGCGTGACGGGCTGGGAACCGCGGTGGACGTGTTCTTCGACCCGCTCACCTATGCGCTCGACACCTACCCGCGGCTTGGCGTGACGGCGACGAATGCCATTGTGCGGCGTGAACAGCTGATCGAACCGCTCGACGACCTGCGCAAGAATTCGATCGACTATTACGCCGCGCTGCGCAGCGCCTATTACCAGGATCGCGCGGTGACCTTGCGCAAGGGCCGCGGCGCCAGCCCGGCAGCCGCCGATGCCGCCTTCGCGGATTTCGAGTAGCCACTAAACCGCCGCCAGGAAGGCATCGATCGCCGCGATGCTTTCCGGCTCGTCGAGATAGGGGCAATGGCCCCGGCCGGGTACGATGCAGACCTGCAGGTCGGGCTTGCGGCGTTTCATCTCTTCGACCGTCGGCTGGTCGAGAATGTCCGACACGATGCCGCGCACCACGAGCGTCGGGATCGTCGCCATATGGGCGAATTTGTCCCAGTTGTCGCGCCGCCCCTTCATCTCGCGGAAACCGAGCGCATAGCCCGGATCGAAATCCGGCCGCACCTTTCCGTCCGGGTCCTGGCGGAAATATCGCCGCGCATGGCGGAGCCAGCCGCCCGGCGTCAGGTCGATTCCTCCCACCTGGCGATCCTTCAGCGCCAGCGCCGCCTCTTCGAAACTCGCAAATTCGTTGGGCAGACCAAAATTCCTTTGCAGCCGCGCCATGCCCTCGACCGTGCCGGCCGGACCCATATCGTTCATGATCGCGCCCGCCAGCACATCGGGGCGATGGGCGGCCAGCCACATGGTGATGATGCCGCCGCGTGAGGTGCCGATGATGATGACCCGCGGCAGCTTCTCATGCGCCAGCAGGTCGAGCACATCCTGCATGTCGGTCTCGAAGCTGTAGTTCCGGTAGTTCGGGTCATAGTCGGACCGGCCATGGCCCCGCCAATCCATCGCGATCACGCGGCGCCCTTCGGCCAGGCGCGACGCGATAGGGTCGAAGCTTCGGATGCTGCTGGAGGATCCCGCAAGGCACAGGACCGGCGCCTTGCGCGCGTCGACATCCCCATGGTCGCGGTAGTAGAGCCGCAGCCCGTCCCGTGTGCGGAAATACTTCTCGGCATAGGTCGTCATCATCGCGTCACACCCGGGCAAGAAAGGCATCGATTGCGTCGATGCTGTCGGGTTCGTCGAGATAGGGGCAATGCGCACGTCCCGCCACGATGCAGACCTGCAGGTCCGGCTTGCGCCGCTTCATCTCGTCAACCGTTGGCTGGTCAAGAAGATCGGAGTGTGCGCCCCGGATCACGAGTGTCGGGATGCGCGCCATCTTCTCGAAACGCGGCCAGTTGTTCTGGGTCGCCTTGATTTCGCGAAAGGCCTGCGCATAGCCCGGGTCGAAATCCGGCCGGACCACGCCATCGTCATCCTGGCGGTGATACTGCCGCGCATGGCGCAGCCAGCCCGCCGGCGTCACGTCGAGGCCAGGCACCTGTCGATCACACAGGGCTTGCGCTGCTTCCTCGAAGCTGCGGAATTCGCGCGGGAGGCCGAACTGCGATTGTGCCCGCTTCATGCCCTCGGGTGCGACGACCGGGCCGATGTCGTTCATCACCACGCCAGCCAGAACGTCGGGCCGCGTTTCGGCAAGCCACATGGCGATGATGCCGCCGCGCGAACTGCCGATGATCACTACTTGGGGGATCTTCTCCTGCGCCAGCAATTCCAGCACGTCGTCGCGGTCGGTTTCGAACCCGTAGTGCCGGTAGTCCGGGTCATAGTCGGACCGGCCATGGCCACGCCAGTCCATCGCCAGGACACGGCGGCCTTCGGCAAGGCGCGGCGCGACATGCTCGAAGGCGCGCAGGCTGGTCGAGGAACCCGGCAGGCAGAGCACCGGTACCTTGCGCGAACGGACATCGCCGTAGTCGCGGTAGTAGAGGCGCAAGCCATCGCGCGTGCGGAAAAACTTTTCGGCATAGGTGTTGGGCATGGATGTCCCCTCAGCGGCCGTGGCGGCGCAGAAAGCCTTCAAACGTCGTCGGCGCGCGGCCCAGGACCCAGCGCAACACATTGGAATTGCCGACCAGGCCCTGATGGTCGTAGTGCGCAAACATCGACGCCCGCGTCTCCACCACATGCGGCGGCATGCCGGCGGCGAGCGACCGGCGCCGGAAATCCACCAGCGATTCCTCCACCGCGCGCACAGCGCGCCCCAGCACCTGCGACAGCACACGCGCCTTGTCCTCGCCCGACAGCATCTCGGGCCCGGCAAGTTCATAGACGGCGCCGAAATGATCCGGATTGCCGATCACCTTTGCTGCAACATCGGCCACATCCTGGAGATCCACCAGCGACAGCCTTGCCTGCAACGAGAAGCCGAGCGTGTGGACGCCGCGCTGGGTGATGCCTTCCCAGTCCTGCAGCACGTTCTGCATGTAGGACGACGGCTGCAGGATGGTGAAGTTGAGGCCCGATTCGAGCACCGCCTCCTCCACGAACACCTTGTTCCAGTGATGCGGCAACGCCTGGATCTGCGGGTGCAGGACCGAGTGGTAGATGACGTGCTTCAGCTTAGCCTGCCGGGCGAGCGCGACGAGGCGCTGTCCGAAGGCCACCTCCTGCGGATTCATGTTCGGCGGAATGTGATAGAGCGCATCGACGCCCTGCATCGCCGCGGCCACGTCGGCATCGTTGCCAAGGTCGCCCCGGCGCCGTTCCGCCGCGATCTGCGCCCACGGCCCGCCGAGTTCGGCACGCCGCGTCAGGATGCGCACGGTATGCCCGGCATGGATCAGTGCTGGGACAATGGTCTGGCCGGTGCGGCCGCCGGCGCCGGTCACAAGTACGATCATGGGGAACACTGCCTGTCAGGGACCGCTCGAGGCGCGGCCCCCGATCCTTTCGCGCCGCGGTGCGGCGCGCAAGCAGGAGTTTGTCTCTAGCCGAGCACGCGACCGTCGGCGAGCGCGATGACCTCGAGCTCGATCAGCGCATCGATGGAGCCGAAACGGCTGACCTCGACAAGGGTTCCGGCCGGCATCGGTGCAGTGAACCAGCGCTGCTTCGCCGCAATCCAGTCGTCCCGGTATTGCATGCTGGTGACGAAGGTGGTGGTCTTGACGACACGCGACAGGTCGGACCCGCCCGCCTGCAGGATGCGCTGGATGTTGCGGAACATCTGGTCGGCCTGGGCGGCAAAACCACCGGGTGCGATCTTCCCATCATCGCCCATGCCGGTCATGCCGGACAGGTAGAGCACGTCGCCTACGCGGTAACCAGCCGCCAACCCGCGCGTCTGGTACAGCGTATCGGGGTCCGTGCGGATGCGATGCGCGTCTGTCGGCATCAGTGGATCGTGGCCGCGAAGGGCTGGACCGGCGCGTTGATCAGCGGCCGTTCCGGGATTGTGAAGGAGAATACAGTGCGCTGGCCGGGCTGCGATTCAAAGCAGATCTCCCCGCCATGCTGCTCGACGATGCGTTTGCAGATAGACAGGCCAAGGCCGGAACCGCCACGCCCCTCCACGGTTGCCCGGTCCTGGGTGAATTTCTCGAAGACATGCGGGCGGAACTCGGGCGCGATGCCCGGCCCCTGGTCGCTGACCGAGAAGCGCACCATGCCATCCACCGGCGCCATGGCGACATCGACGAAGCCGCCGGCCGGCGAAAACTTGGTCGCGTTGGAAAGAAGGTTGCCCAGGACCTGTAGCAGCGCATCGCGGTCGCCGAAGACATCGGGCACCGCGCGTCCTGGCAGGATGCGAACCAGGACACCAAGTTTGCCCGCGAGCCCCTGATTCTGGTGCACCGCATCGCGCAGCAGCGGCGCGCAGGCGACCGGAGCCCGGTCGAAGGTGAGGCCGGTGGAATCGAAGCGTTCCAGCTGCAGCACGTCGTTGAGCAGGCGCACCACGCGTTCGCTGTTGTCATGAGCGATGGCGATCAGCTGCGGCAGATCGCCCGGCAGACCGCTGGCATGGTCGCGCGCGAGGCCGAGCGCGCCATGGATCGAGGTGAGTGGCGTACGCAACTCGTGGCTGACCGTGGCGATGAAGTCGTCACGCATGCGATTGAGACGATCCTGCTCGGTGATGTCGATCAACGTGATTTGCCGCGCTGCCTCACCATCCCACTCGATGGAACTGGAGAAAAATTGAATCAGGGCCGTGTCGCCCGTGGGCCGCACCAGCCGCGTGCGCAGCGGCCCGATGCGCTCGGTCAGGGACAGCTGGCTGGGCAACTGCGACAGGAATGCCGGCAGGTCGGCCGGGTGGACCACCGAGATGATCGAATCGATGCGCAGCAATTCTTCAACCGAGTGGAAGCCGCCGATACGCGCCGCAGCCGGATTGGCGAAGAGCGGCTTCAGGTTGCGGTGGACCAGAACGCCTTCCATCGATTCGAAAAGCAGGCGCCGGTAGCGTTCCTTTTCGGTCGCCAGCGCTTTGCCTGTCGCGTCCATCCGGCGCGACAGTCGGACATAGAGAAAGACCTGGGGCGGCATAACCAGCAAAGGTACGATCAGGCAAAGGATAAATGCGCTCGTGGAAACCCGGCCCATGACCAGCCATGTCATGGCAGAGCCGACGGGCCAAGAGACTGCAAGGCCCAGCGCGCTCATGATCAGGGTCGTCACAGCCAGGCTGCGACCCATGACCATCCGGCGAAACCGGTCTTGAAACTTGATCGAACCCTGCACGTCTGCGCCCCCCAAAGCGACAGCGGCTATCCCTGCCGGACTCCTAGCGGATTCCGGCGGCGCGGGCGACTCAAACCAACGCACGAAATTCGGGGGAGGTGTGGTGCCGCAGGAGGGAATTGAACCCCCGACCCACGCATTACGAATGCGTTGCTCTACCCCTGAGCTACTGCGGCGCCGGGCCTTGAAAAAGCGGCGCCACAATAGGGGCCCGACCCCGGGGCGTCAACGTGGCCCGGACCCGGTGTCCGACCTAGGGAAAACGGGAGAAATCAGGGCTCCCGGGCGTTCAGCGCCCGCCACGGCATCACCCACCGGCGCGGTCGCGGCAATACCGTCGAGCGCCAGCAGGGCGCCTGCCGGCGTTGTCCAACGCAATGAATCGAAACTTTCGCACTCATCGCAATGGGGCTGCCAGGCCGGATGGGCCCGGCCACACACCTGGCAGCCCCAGACCGGACCCTCGGGCGCGCGCGCAATCCGCGCCACCCAGGATTCGGCGGCAACGGCGCCGTGCTCCGCTTCTTCCAGCGCCGCCATCGCACGCAGCACACGCGCATCCGGCTGCGAGGCCAGGAGCGGCTGCAACTGCAGGCGGGCAAGACCGAAGTCACGCGATTCAACCGCCGCCGCGGCCAGGGCGAGGCGCGATTCGGGATCGTCCGGCGCCAGAGCGGCCAGGCGCTCGATTCGCCGGCGCAGGGCGCCGGCATCCTCGCCGGAGAAGATCAGGCGGTATTCCGCGGCGAGATCGGGGTGCGGCAGGCGGCCCCAGGCGTCCTCGACAACGCGGGCGGCACGGCGGCGGTTGCCCTGCACGTGCAGGATCTCGGCCGCCAGCAGTGCGGCCGGACCGAAGCCAAGGTCGAGCGCGTGGGCCGACTCGGCCAGTTTGAGCGCAGCATTGAGGTCACCCAGCGACTTGGCGTCTTCCGCCTGCTCGAAGCGGGCGATAGCGAGGCGGCGACGCGATTCCGCCTCCGGCAACAGCTTGTTCTTCAGCGCACGCTCGGTCACGCGCTCAGCCTCGCGCCAGTTGCCGGCCTTGGCCTCCAGCGTGAACAGGGTCGAGAGCAGCCAAGGCGCGTCGGGATTGAGCAGGAAGGCGCGGCGGGCCAGGTTGAGCGCCTCGTCCGGCTTGCCCTCGCGTTCCGCTTCCGTGAGCAGGCCGCGCAGGCCGAGGAACTCCATTTCGGGACGCTCAAGCATGGCAGCGAAATAGCGGTGTGCTGCCGTGTCGTCGCCGCTGAGCTGCGCCGCCTGGGCCGACAGCAGCATGGTGAGCGGGCCGTCGCCGAGCAGCGTTTCCGCCTTGCGGGCAAAGCGCAGCGCGGCCTGGCGGTCGCCCGCTGCCACCGCAACCATGCCCTGGCTGAGCGCAAGCTGGCCGTCGGCGAGCCGGCGATGGGCGCGCGCCGCGTTGAACAGCGCGGGCCCGTGCATCAGCCAGTTGACGCTGCGCCAGACGAAAACGATCGCCGCAACCGCGGCAGCCATCAGCGCTACCGCCAGCACAAGCGGCATTTCGATGCGATAGCCCTGCCAGGTGAGCAGCAGCTCGCCCGGCCGTTCCGCCATCCACACGACGGCCGCCGCCAGCAGCGCGATCAGCAGGAACAGGAGAACGGAACGGATCATCGGTCTACTTGCCCGCTTCGCGCACAAGGACGACGAGCGCCGCTTCGGCTGCCAGGCGACCGCGCGCCGCTTCGAGCCAGGGCCGCAATGTTTCCGCGGCCGCTCCCTGCTGGCCTTCGACCTCGCGCACGGCGGCGGCAAGGTTGTTCTCGTTCAGCCGCTGTTCCGCACGGGCCAGCCGCGCTTCCGTCGTTTCGCCCGGCAGGTCGCCGACGCGGCGGATGCGGACAAGACCGGCAAGGCGGCCCAGCGCCCGGTCGGCCCAGTCGGCGCCATCCGGCGCGGTTGCGGCCACCGCCTGCGAGGCCAGCGGCGTGAAGCGCTGGCGCAGCATGTCGAGCGTCGGCGCCCCCGCCTGGGCCAGCGGCTGCAGCGCCGCCAAGGCGGCCTGAATTTCCGGTGTCAGCGCGCCGAGGTGCCCGCGCGCGGCATCAAGCGCGGGGGCGAAGCCGGCGCCGGTGGCCACCTGTTCGCGCAGCTGCACGAGTGCCAGCAGCGCAGCCGACTGGCCTGCCTGGCTTTGCTGGCGCGCCTCCACCGCATCGAGACGGCCGCGCAGTGCTGCAATCGTGTCCGCATTCGTGCCAAGCGAACGGAGGCGGTCTTCCACCGCCGTCAGGCGCTGCGATGCGTCCCCCGTCTCGCCCAGGGAGCGTTCGAGCGTCGCGAGTCGCTCGCGCATGCGGTCGATGCTGGCCTCGTCGCCGGTTGCGGCAGCCAGCGCCGCGAGCCGGCTTTCCAGCTGAGTCAAGCGGTCCGCCTGGCCCGCCGCGCGGGCGGGATCTTCCAGCCGTGCCACCCGGTCGCTGAGACCAAACACGGCAGCCATTCCCTGCTCCACGCGGACCAGGCGCTGTTCGTAGCTTTCGGCCCGCGCCGTGATGGCCCTGGGATCGACGTCGCGGAACAGGACATCAAATTGCGTGGTGAGAGCGGCGATGCGCTGTTCGACGGCGCCGAGCCGTGTAGCCGTTTCTGTTTCGAGCAGTGCGACCTCTGGCGGCGTGCCACGAAACTGCGGCACGTACCAGCTGACGGCGGCCGCAACGACGGCTGCTGCGATGACGGTGAACACGAAGATGAACACACCGCCAATACCGCGCCGCCGCCGCGTTTCCGCCGGAGGCGGCAGAGGCAAGGGCGGTTCCAGCCGCGGCAACGGTTCGACAGGGGGTTGAGGAGATTCGGCGACCATGGGTTTCGTTTCAGTATGCGCGACAGCGAGCGCAAGATCGATCAGGGAGTCGGAGGTCGGTTGTGGCGCGATCTGCACCGCGCGCCAGTTGAGCGTGGCCGCTGCTGTGGCAACAGCGGGGCTGAGGCAGAAGGCCGTCATCGCCTCGGCCGCCGCCTCCAGACCAGCCTCCGAGAGCAGCACGGCGAAGGCCGCGGCGCTGCGCGGAGAATAAAGGAGAACGCCGTCAATCACGCCCGCCCGCAGCGCCCGCTCCGCCTCGGGCGTCAGGCTGGCAGCGGCAACGGCTTCATAGAGCACGACGCGGCGTGTCGCGAAACCCCCGCGCTCGAGGTCGCCGGCGAGGTCGCCCGCGACGTCGCTGCCGCTCGCGTGCAGGATGGTGCCGTCGATCGGCAGGTGCGTTTCGCGAATGAGGGACGCGAGCGAGACGACGTCCCCGTCCGCCGCGGCAACATTGGTAAATCCAGCTGCACGCGCCGACGCCGCCGTGGCTTCGCCCACGGTCAGGACCGGCATGGCGCGCTGGGCCGTCGCCTTGGCCAGCGCCGTCACGCCGTTGCGGCTCGTAACTGCAATGGCCTGAACATCAGTCAGGTCGAGGCCCGCCTGGTCCACAAAGCGGATCGTCAGCACCGGCGCAACCAGCGCACCATGCCCGGCCGCCGTCAGGCGATCCGCCACCACCCTCGCCTCCGTCTCCGGCCGTGTGACGAGGAATTGCATGGCGTTCAGGCGTGAAAGAAGTGGGGGCCGCCGCGGCGGCGCAGTTCCTCGCCAGCATCGCGCCCAAGACGCAACGCATCGCGCGCGGGTCCCCTCCGTTCGGTACGATGGAGGGTCTGCCCGTCCGGGGAGACGATGAGGGCGGTGAGCGCCAAGTCGTCACCCTGCGTTCTCGCCAGCGCGGCGATTGGCGTTCGGCAGGAACCGTCGAGCACCGCGAGAAGCGAACGCTCCGCATCGACGCAATGTGTGGTTGGCGCATCTGCTAGCGGCGCAAGAAGACGATGGGCCACGTCATCATCGGCGCGGCATTCGACGCCGATCGCGCCCTGCGCCACCGCGGGCAGCATCTCATCCACCTCCAGCACCGCCGTCACGCGGTCGGCCATGCCGAGGCGGCGGAGCCCGGCAAGCGCGAGCAGCGTGGCGGCCGCCACGCCGTCTTCCAGCTTGCGCAGACGCGTGTTCACGTTGCCGCGGAAATCGATAATTGAAAGGTCCGGGCGCTTATGCAGCAGTTGCGCCTTGCGCCGAAGCGAGGACGTGCCGACCACGGTGCCCTGTGGCAGCGCGGCAACCGACGGCCAGCGCAGCGAGAGGAAGGCGTCACGCGGGTCTTCCCGTTCCAGCAAGCAGGGGATGACGAGGCCGGGTGGCAGCGCCGTCGGCATGTCCTTCATCGAATGGACGGCGAGATCAATGCTGCCCGCGTAGAGCGCCTCCTCGATTTCTTTCGTGAACAGGCCCTTGCCGCCCGCATCGGCAAGCGACCGGTCCTGGATGCGGTCACCGCTGGTACGAATCTCGACGATCTCCATGGCTGCCGCCGGCAAGCCCCGATGCGCCGCCGCCAGCCGGTCGCGCACCAGATGGGCCTGGAACAGGGCAAGCGGCGAGCCGCGCGTACCGATACGGAGCCGGGGGGGTGGGAAACCTTGCTGGGACATGGGTGGCGATGCTACAGGCTGACCATTCTAAGTCCCGATATATAACGGAAATTGGTCCAGCCCGGTGCCCCAACCCCCGGTCGTCCTCGGTATTGAGACCAGCTGCGACGAAACCGCCGCCGCGGTGGTCGATGGCGCGCGCCGGATTCGGGCCAATGTGGTCCTGTCGCAGCTTGAGGATCACCGGCCCTATGGCGGGGTCGTACCGGAAATCGCCGCCCGTGCCCATGTCCTGCACCTCGACGGCCTGATCGAGCGGGCGATGGCAGAGGCTGGCATCGGCTTCGACGACCTGTCGGCCATCGCCGCCACGGCAGGCCCCGGCCTGATCGGTGGCGTTATGGTGGGGCTGACCACCGGCAAGGCGCTGGCTGCAGCCTGTGGCAAGCCGCTGATTGCGGTGAACCATCTCGAAGCCCATGCGCTGACGGCGCGGCTGACCGACGATGTCGCATTTCCCTATCTGCTGCTGCTGGTGTCGGGCGGGCATTGCCAATTATTGAGCGTGGAAGGCGTCGGCCGCTATCGCCGCCTCGGCACCACCATCGACGATGCGATCGGCGAGGCGTTCGACAAGACCGCCAAGCTGCTCGGCTTCGACTATCCGGGCGGGCCGGCAGTCGAGAAGGCGGCGCGCAGCGGCAACGCGAAGCGCTTCGCCTTTCCCCGGCCGCTCATCACCCGCGACGACTGCAACTTCTCCTTTGCCGGCCTGAAGACCGCCGTGCTGCATGCCGTGCGCGAACTGGAGCGACAGGGCAGCGTGACGGCACAGGACCGCCAGGACATTGCTGCATCTTTCCAGGCCGCCGCCGGTGACGTGATCGTCGACCGCACCCGCCGTGCCATGGCGCATATGCCGGCGTCCGGCGGGCTCGTGCGGCTGGTGGTCGCAGGGGGCGTGGCCGCGAACACCTATCTGCGCGAGCGGCTGACGAAGTTGTGCGCGGAACAGGGCGGTGTGTTTACCGCACCGCCCATCCCGCTGTGCACCGACAACGCGGCCATGATCGCCTGGGCGGGTGTCGAACGGCTGCAACTGGGTCTCATCGACACGCTGGACGCGCCGGCACGGGCGCGCTGGCCGCTCGACCCCGCTGCCACGGCAGCCTAGTCTGGCAGCTCCCACTTTCCTTGTCCGGCGAGCCGGAGGATATGAATGCTGACAGAAAAGCAGATGCCGGAACGGGTCGAGGTACGGCCCGCCTTCTCGACGCCCGTCATCATGGCCATGGTCCCCGAGGCCGAGAAGATCAACAAGGCGTTGCGCAAGACGATTCTCGCGCACGAGAAGAAGATGCCGCCGCGCACCACCTATGACAGCAACATTGGCGGCTGGCATTCGGAGCGCGACCTGCTCGACTGGGGCGGCGCGCCGGTGCAGCAGGTGGTCGACACAGCGAAGGAACTGGCCGACCGTATGACCGCGGCCCGCAGCGGCCGCCCGGCCGAGGTGGTCTGGCTGAGCAACGCCTGGGCCAACATCAACCGCAAGGGCCACAGCAACGAGCCGCATGTGCATCCCGGCTGCTTCTGGTCCGGGGTCTATTACGTCGATGACGGCGGCTGCGCCCAGAACCGCGAATACGGCGGCGAGTTCGTTATCTCGGACCCGCGCGGCGCGGCGCCGTCGATGTATGCGCCCAACCTGTGCTTCCGCGGCCCGGGCGGCAGTTCCGTGGGGGCCACCGAGCTCGTGCCGCCACGCGAAGGGGTCCTGATGATGTTCCCGGCCTGGCTGCTGCACAGCGTGCGGCCCTACCTTGGTCCCGGCACGCGCATCTCGATTTCCTTCAACCTCAGCGTAAAGCCCGACTAGGGGCGCATGACGATCCGCAAGTTCGGCATCATCGGCGGCGGCGCCTGGGGCACGGCGCTGGCCAATGCCGCCACGGCGAATGGCGGCGTCGCGGTGATGTGGGCGCGCGAGCCCGAGCTTGTGGAGGCCGTCAACCGGACTCATCGCAACCCCCTGTTCCTGCCGGACATCGAGATCAACCCTTTCGTGCGCGCGAGCGGCGACATTGCAGAAGCCTGCAACGCCGAAGCCATCCTGCTGTCGACGCCGGCGCAGCACATTCGCGCCATCTGCGAGCTGGCCGCGCCGCATGTTAAGGCGGGCGTGCCGCTGGTAATCTGCGCCAAGGGCATCGAGCTGCAGACAGGACGGTTGCTCTCCGAAGTGGTGGCCGAGGTGCTGCCGCAGGCGCCGGTCGGTGTGCTGTCGGGACCGACCTTCGCCCATGAGGTGGCGCGCAAGCTGCCCACCGCTGTCACGCTTGCCATCGCCGATTCCGCGATGGGTGATCGCCTCGTCGCGGGACTCGGGAGCGCCGCTTTCCGGCCCTATCGCGCCAGCGACGTGGTGGGTGCGCAGATCGGCGGCGCGGTAAAGAACGTGATCGCCATTGCTGCCGGCATCGTCACCGGGCGCGGCTTGGGCGAAAACGCGCGCGCGGCGCTGATGACCCGCGGCCTCGCGGAAATGATGCGGCTCGGCCTGGCGCTGGGCGCGCGGGCCGACACGCTGATGGGCCTGTCGGGACTAGGCGATCTGGTGCTGACCTGCAGTTCCGCCACCTCGCGCAACATGTCGCTCGGTCTCGCACTGGCGCGCGGAGAAACGCTGAAGGCCTATCTTGCCGGCGGCCGCGGCCGCACGGCAGAGGGTGCCTACACCGCCTCGGCCGTGATCGCCCGCGCCAGCCAGCATGGCGTCGACATGCCGATCTCAGCCGCCGTCGACGCGATTCTTAACCGCGATGCGGACATCGACCAGGCCATCGAGGCGCTGCTGCGGCGCCCCTTCCGGGACGAGAGTGAAGCCGACAAGGAGCCGCGGCCATGATATTCGTCGTCTATTGCCAGGACCGGCCGGAGGGCACTGAACGGCGCCAGGCGCTGGCAAAGGAACACCTCGCGCATATCCGCGCCATGCGGCGCCACTATCTGGCCGCCGGCCCCTGCCCCAGCGACGCCGCGCGCCCCGAACAGGCAAGTTTCCTGCTGCTTGAGGCCGAGAGCGAAGCCGAGGCCAGGATGGTCATGGAACAGGACCCCTATTTCATTGGCGGCGTGTGGAAGGACGTGATGATCCGTCCCTTCCGCCCCGTTGTCGGACGCTGGCTTCCCCCTGGAATGGAGTTGAACTTTGACCGCGATTAAGAAGGGCTTCATCAACACCGGCCGCACCCAGGTTCATTACCGGTCGGCCGGATCGGGCCCGCCGGTCATCCTGTTGCATGATTCGCCGCGCTCGTCGGTGCTGCACCTGCCGATGCTGGAATATCTCGCTGACCGCTTCACGGTGATCGCGATCGACACGCCGGGCTATGGCATGTCGGATCCCATCGACGTGAAGGGCCAGCCCGAGATTCCCGATTTTGGCGATGCGCTCGCCCGCGTCATCGAGGGCCTGGGGCTGGAACGCTGCCCGGTCTATGGCGTGCACACGAGCTCGAAGATCACGCTGTCCTTTGCGGTGAAGCACCCGCAGCGCGTCGCCGTCGCCATTCTTGACGGCCTGTCGCTGCCACCCGGCGGCAAGGGCGCCGACCCGGAATTCATCCGCCGCTACATGGCGCCCTTTGTCGTGACCGAGGACGGCGGCTATCTCGCCGCCGAGTGGACGCGCGTGCGCGACTTCGGTCGCTGGTTCCCGTGGTTCGACCGGCGCGCCGAGACGCGCAGCAAGAGTGATCGCGCCGACATGACGCTGACGCACGGCTATGCCATGGACCTGTTCATGGCCGGCGCCGACTTCTCCTCGGCCTATGGCGCGGCGATGCGCTATGTCGCGCTGCCCGTGGTGTCGCAGCTGAAGGCGCGCACCATCTTCATGTGCCGCGAAGACGACGTGTTGTATCGCTATCTCGACGACCTGCCGAAGCCCCTGCCGGCGGGCTGCTCGATCGAGCGGCTGGGTCCCGACCGCGACGCGCATCGCGCCCGCATCCGCTCCATTTTCGAGGAACATGCCGACTTCAAGGGAGCGTCGGGCTTCAAGGCCCCCGATCCGCTGAAGGACACCCCGATCGAGGGTCAGGTTCTCTGCGGCTATGTCGACCTTACGCACGGGCAGATGCTCGTGCGCAAGGCGGGAAGCGGCAAGGGCCGGCCCATCGTCTATATTCCCGACACGCCCGGCGGCACGGGCGCGAGCGAGCCGCTGCTTCGGGCGCTGGCGCAGGGCCGCGTCGCCTATGCGCTGGAGCTGCCGGGCACGGGCGAGTCGGCGCCGCTGCCAGGGCCATCTTCCGTCAGCTTTGCCGAGGCGATTGCAGAGGCCATTGACGCGCTGGGCCACAGCGAGGTCGATCTCTATGCCGAACACATGAGCGCCCCGCTCGCCATCGAACTCGCGGCGCTGAAACCAGCGCTGATCAAGACGCTGTTACTGGATGGTGTGCCCGTGCTGACCAAGGCGGAACGCCGCGACATGGCGCTCAGCTATTGCCCCGCCCTCGAGGCCGATGTCCATGGCACGCATTTCATCAACGCCTGGCACATGCTGCGCGACATGGAGTTGCATTGGCCGTGGTATGACGGGCGCGGGACGGCTGCGCGCGTCATCGATCCGGACATCGACGGAGAAAAGCTCCATCTCCTGCTCCTCGACGTGCTGAAGCAGCTGCCGCATTACGGCGAGGCAGCCCAGGCCGCGCTCGCCGTCGATGTCGCCGCCCTGCTGCCCAACGTCATGGCACCGACGGTGTTGCTGAAGACCGACAATGACGTTCGCTATGCCAGTGTCGATCAGACGGCCGCCCAATTGAAGAAGGCGCAGGTACTGCCGCGCGGCAAGTCCGGCGAGGCCCGGGCCAAGGCCGTGCTCGACGCGCTGGCGAAGTAAGCCCGCACTGTGACGCGTTTATCGGGTGCTGTGCTGGCGCTGGTGCTTCTAGGCAGCCCGGCGCTGGCGCAGACACTGGATCGCGATCAGCGCGACGCCTTCGCCATGTTCGACCTGGATGGCGACGGACAGCTGAGCCGCGACGAGGTGTTCAAGGTCAGCGTCCGGTTCGATCCGCAGGCGAAGAAGGCGGAGGTCGACAAGCAGTTCACCGCCGCCGACGTCAACAAGGACAATTTCCTCAGCTATAACGAGTTCGTCGACACGCTCGCGAGCCAGCCAACCGTCGAGGCCCTTGCGATGGCCTTCGCGACGTTCGACCGGGACGCCGATGGAAAGATCGACCTCATGGAGTTGCGCCGCGGCTTCGCCAACATGGGCGAGACGCTGACGGAGGAGGAAGCCCGCGCCATGATCGGCGAGGGCGACCGGAACAACGACGGCGTGTTGAGCCGCGATGAGTTTATGACCGTGATGCGCTAAGCTGGGATCCGGGAGGACCTGACCATGTACTACGCCGTCTATTGCACCGACTCCGCCGAAGGCACACGCCTGCGCCAGGAGCACATGGACCCGCATCGCGCCTATGTCGCCAGCCACAGCGACAAGCTGCGCCTGGCCGGCCCCTGCCCCGCCGCTGAAGGCCATGCACGCGAGGCGAGCCTTCTGGTGATCGAAGGCAATAGCGCCGACGAAGTTCGCGCCATCATGGAAGGCGACCCGTATTACAAGGCGGGTGTCTGGGAGAATGTGGTGGTCCGCCCCTTCCGCGCGCTGTCGGGAAGCTGGCTGCCGAAGAAGGCCTGACGCCATGGCGTATTGGCTGATGAAGACGGAGCCCGAAACCTGGTCCTGGGACAACCAGGTGAAGAAGGGCGTCGAGCCATGGAATGGCGTGCGCAACTACACTGCACGGGCCAACCTTGCCGCCATGAAGAAGGGTGAGAAGGCCTTCTTCTATCATTCCGGCGGCGAACGGCAGATCGTCGGCATCGTCACCATCGCCAAGGCAGCCTATCCCGACCACACCGATGAAGCCGGCAAGTTCGTCATGGTCGACGTGAAGACCGACAAGCCGCTGAAAACGCCCGTGACGCTGGCACAGGTGAAGGGCGAGCCCAGGTTGAAGGACATGGAGCTCGTCCGCTATTCCCGCCTGTCGGTGCAGAAGGTGACTGACGAGGAATGGGCGCTGATCTGCAGGCTGGGCGGCATCAAGGCCTGAGTCGAGACACACCGTGCCCTACCCTTCTCACTGGCAAGACGTCGAAGGCGCGCCACCGCCCGGCACGGCGCTGTGTCAGGCCAGCGACATTGCGGAAGGACAGGCGCATGTCGCCACCTTTCGCGACGGGTCGCTGCTGTTCGAGATGTTCGTGCTGCGGCCCCCTGCGACAGCCGGCGTCGGCGCCGATGCCGGCGGCCTGATCGCCTATGTCAACGACTGCCCTCATGCGCGCACGCCGCTCGACTGGCAGGCCGGGCAATTCCTGACCGCCGACAGGACGCGCATCCAGTGTGCCACGCATGGTGCCGAGTTCCGCTTCGAAGACGGCCTTTGTGTGCACGGCCCCTGTCCGGGGGCGCGGCTGACTCGCGTGCCGATCGCGGTGCGCGACGGCACCGTGTTCATCGCCGGCGGCTAGCCACCGCCCCGTCCGCGCGGTGTCCTTTCCCTATTCCCGGCTGCAGGGCAGACCCGCCGCCGGCACGCGACTGTGCCGGGCCGCGGACCTTGCGCCCGGCCAGGCGCATGTTGCGACCTTTCGCACCGGTGCGCTGCTGTTCGAGATGTTCGTGCTGCGGCCGCCGGCGGGCGGAGAGATTCCCGATGCGACGGGGACGGACGGCCTGGTTGCCTATGTCAATGACTGCCCGCATGCGAACACGCCACTCGACGGGCGCCCGGGGCAGTTCCTGAACGCCGACCAGACGCTGCTGCTTTGCGCCGCTCATGACGCGGAGTTCCGCATCCGCGACGGCTATTGCGTGCGCGGCCCCTGCTTCGGCGCCCATCTGATCGCCGTGCCGATCACGGTGCGCGACGGTGCGGTCTATATCGCTGGCTAACTCACGCGGCAACGAAAGCGAGATAGGACTCGGCCACATCCTCGACCGCCGCCATCAGAAGCTTCTCACCGTCTTCTACCGTCGCAAGCGACGGGTCGGAGGCCATGCGGCCGTCGGGGAACTTTGCGCGATAGTCGCTTGCATCGCCATAGGACTGGGCCCGGCCAGGTTCACCCAGAACAGCAACATGAATTCTACCCGGCACCAGCGCCATCGTGACGGCGATTTCCGACGGAGTGGCGTGAAAGCCCTCGCGCGCGCCATAGAGCGTGCTTCGCAAGGCCTTGGCGCGTGGCCCCATCCACCAGTTCAGGGCCTGGCAGCGCAGGTCGGGCAATGCGGGTTCAAGCGTGGCAAATACCGTCTTCAGCGCGGCGCTGTTGCCGCCATGGCCATTCACCACGAGCACGCGGCGAAACCCATGTCGCGCCAGGGAGCGCAGCGTGTCGCCGACCGCAGCCATGAAGGTCTCGGCCGTGAGGGCGAGCGTGCCGGGAAAGGCCATGTGGTGTTCGGCTACGCCAAACGGGAGGACCGGAGCCACCAGCGTATCGACATGGTCCGCGACACGGTCTGCAACCGCGCTGGCGGTCAGCGAGTCCGTGCCAAGGAGGCCGGTGGGACCGTGCTGTTCGGTCGAGCCGACGGGGAGCAGGATTCCGGTATGGCGGCGAAGCCGCGCCTCGACCTCGGGCCAGGTGCAATGGTCGAGGCGCACCCTCTCAGACCACGAGGAACTTGGCGCGCATTTCCTCGTCGAAATAGTTCGGGCCGACCTTGATGGCGCGCCGCTCAACGCCATAGAGCTTGAAGCCGATGCGATCGAAGAAGCGGCGAGCGCGGCCATTCGTGCTGACGACGCGCGCGTGGATGATCTCATAATGGGCCTGGGCGCGGGCAATCACGGCATCGACGATAATCTCGGCAATCCCTGTGCCGCGGTGCTCCTCGGTCACATAGACGCCCCACAGGTGGCATTTATGCGCAAGCTTCGGATGATGATTGCCGCGCAGGCCCGCCATGCCGACAAGCTTGTCGTCGATGAAGCCGCCGACGACCATGTCGTCGCGCAGGATTTCGCGAAAATGCTCGTCGTCCCGGTCCTGCTCGCGCGCCAGCGAGGCGCCGAAGGCTTCCGGATTGTTGGCGAGGCCTTCGAGGCGCAGCGCACGAAAGATCGCGACGTCGGCCTCCGTCAGCACGCGGGCGCTTTTCTTCATTTTCCTTCCCCCTGATCCGGCCGGGATTGTGACCGCAGCCCCTGTCGGTAGCAATGATTCCCTGCGACGCTGGACTGCCTTCCCCGAAGCTTCAATAATCGCCGTCACACCGCCTGACCAGACCCGCACCGGGGAAGAAGATGCAGCAATCCTCCACCTATCCCGTTCCCACCGCCTGGGCGAAGAAGGCCTGGGTCGACCAGGCCGGTTACGAGGAATTGTACAAGCGATCGATCGCCGACCCGGAAGGCTTCTGGGCCGAACAGGCGAAGCGCATCGACTGGATCAAGCCCTGGACGCGGGTGAAGAACACGACCTTCTCAGGCGATGTCTCGATCCGCTGGTATGAGGGTGGGCAGCTCAACGTCAGCGCCAACTGCCTCGACCGCCACCTGCCCACACGCGGCAATCAGGTTGCGATCATCTGGGAAGGGGATGACCCCAACACATCCCGCAGCATCACCTATGCCGAGGCACATGCCGAAACCTGCCGCATGGCCAATGTGCTGAAGGCACACGGCGTCAGGAAGGGCGACCGCGTCACCATCTACATGCCGATGATCCCCGAAGCGGCTTATGCGATGCTGGCCTGCGCCCGCATCGGTGCCGTGCATTCGGTGGTGTTCGGCGGCTTCTCGCCCGAGGCGCTGGCCGGCCGCATCCTGGATTGCGATTCGCAATTCGTCATCACCGCCGACGAAGGCCTGCGCGGCGGCAAGCCCGTGCCGCTGAAACGCAACACCGACGAGGCGCTGACCAAGTGCCCCGGCGTGAAAAAGGTTCTGGTCATCGAGCGCACCCGCGCCGGCGTGCCGATGCAGGCGGGGCGCGACCTGCGCTACGGCGATGAACGCGCCAAGGTGAGCGCGCAATGCGCGCCGGAACCGATGGATGCGGAAGCACCGCTGTTCATCCTCTACACGTCCGGTTCGACCGGGAAGCCGAAGGGCGTGCTGCACACCAGCGGCGGCTACATCGTATACACCTCGATGACGCACCAATATGTGTTCGACTACCACGAAGGCGACATCTACTGGTGCACGGCGGATGTGGGCTGGGTGACGGGCCACAGTTATATCGTCTATGGCCCGCTCGCCAACGGCGCGACCACGCTGATGTTCGAAGGCGTTCCGAACTACCCCGATTCGTCACGAGTCTGGCAGGTCTGCGACAAGCACAAGGTCAACATCTTCTACACCGCACCCACGGCCATCCGCGCGCTGATGCGCGAAGGCGACGGGCCGGTGAAGAAAGCAAGACGCGACACGCTGCGCCTGCTGGGTTCCGTCGGCGAGCCGATCAATCCGGAAGCCTGGGAGTGGTATCACAAGGTCGTCGGCGAAGGCCGCTGCCCCATCGTCGACACCTGGTGGCAGACGGAAACCGGCGGCATCCTGATCACGCCGCTGCCCGGCGCGACGCCGCTCAAGCCCGGCTCAGCGACGAAACCTTTCTTCGGTATCAAGCCGGCACTGGTCGATAACGAGGGCAAGCTGCTGGAAGGCGCGACCAGCGGCAACCTGTGCATCATCGATTCCTGGCCGGGCCAGATGCGCACGGTCTATGGCGACCACAAGCGCTTCATCGAGACCTATTTCAGCCAGTTCCCCGGCAAGTATTTTACCGGCGACGGCTGCCGCCGGGACGAGGACGGCTATTACTGGATCACCGGCCGCGTCGACGACGTAATCAATGTGGCCGGTCATCGCCTGGGCACGGCCGAGGTGGAAAGCGCGCTGGTCGCGCATCAGTTCGTGGCCGAGGCGGCCGTGGTCGGTTTCCCGCACGACATCAAGGGTCAGGGCATCTATGCCTATGTCACCCTGAATATCGGGACGTCGCCCAGCGAAGATCTGCGCAAGGAATTGCTGCTATGGGTGCGCAAGGAGATCAGCCCGATTGCCACGCCTGACGTGATCCAATGGGCGCCCGGACTGCCCAAGACGCGGTCGGGCAAGATCATGCGCCGCATCCTGCGCAAGATCGCCGAGAACGATTTTGGCAATCTGGGTGATACCTCGACGCTCGCCGATCCTGCCGTGGTCGATGACTTGGTGAAGAATCGCGCCAAGTGAGCTAGCGCGCGTTGCACCACGGTGCCCGGCGACCACCGTCATAGGGCCGCGCCAGGCCGGCAGCGATGAGGTGATCGGCGAGCGACACGCCCTGGGCGTCGCGCACCTCGGCCCGCACGCGGCCGCCATACTTGTCCGTCTGCACGTCGTAGAGCGTGACGGCGGCGTCACTCGCTTCGCGGCGCAAGAGCGCGCGGGCTTCCTGGGCAAGCTGCTGTTCGCGGACGCAGGCGCCGCGTAACTCCGGCGTGTCGATACCAGCAAGGCGAACCGCCACCTTCACCTGTTGACCAAGCCAGATCTGGGCGGTCACCTCGACCGTGTCGCCATCCACCACGCGCAGCACCGAGGCCGGAATGGGCCCGGGCAGGCGTTCGGCGGCTGACGCGGCCGGAATCAAGGCCGCAACAAGAGCGATAAGGAGAAGCGTACGAAACATGGGATCATTGTCCCATGAAGGCCATCGTCTGGCAAGAACTTCGTCCTAGAAATCAGAAATCGACTGCGATGCCCTTTCTTTCCCAATCGCCGTAGCGCGTGGGCTCCGGGCCCTTGCGCCCACCCACTTCGGGGGCCGGACTGGCTTCGGGTACCGGCGCCGGAATGGCCGGATCAGGCTTGGTGACGGCGGGCGTGTCGGTTTTTTCGGGCTTGGACATGGTCGCTCGGCTTCAGGCAATTCGCTTGGGGCGGGTGTCCCCTTTATACTGGGGACGAACTCGTCAAAACCCAAGAGGTTCAGCCCGTCTGCGCAAGCGGCGGCGTTTCTCCCATGAGCCAATCCCGCCTGATCGCCGGCCTTGCACTGGCCGCCGCAACACTGCTGAGCCTGGGCTGGGCCACGGTCGCCCTGCCCGGCGCGCTGCTCGCCACCGCTGTGATGATGCTGGCCGTCTTCGCCTGCGCGGCTTTCGGCCGTCAGGTGACGGCGGCGCGTTTCGCCGGACCATCAGCGAACCTGTCGTCCGCACCCATGCTCGTCCGCGCCGCCACGGAACTTGCGCACCAGGCTGGCTTGCCGACACCGCGCCTGTATGTCACCGACAGCGAGCAGATGAATGCCTGCACCCTGACGGATGCCGACGGCGCGCGTATCGCCGTCAGCACCGCCCTGTTGCGCCGCCTGCGCCCGGAGGAACTTGCCGCCGTACTCGCCCATGAACTCGCCCATGTCCGCGGCAAGGATTCGCGCCGGCTGGGCACCAGCGCGGTGCTGCTGGGCATCGCAAGTCTGGCATTGAGCCTCGCGGCGCTTTCGCTGCTGGCACGCAACGACAGCTTCGTATCGACCCTGTTTCTGCTGCTGCCTATTTTCCTCGCCGCCGCCTGGACACAGATGGCGCTGTGCCGGGCACGCGAATATCGCGCCGATGCCGTTGCCGCCGCCTTGTGCGGCCATCCGCAATGGATCGCCGCCGCACTCGACCGCGTACCGGATGGCGACGACGATCGCGCCGGTTTCAGCAGCCACCCACCCGTGCGGGATCGCATTACCCGACTGCATGCCATGGCGGGCCCATGGCTCTGAACACCCGGCACAATTCCCGGCGCGCGGCCGCCCCCGTCGGCGCCCGTGCCGCCGCGCTGGAAGCCCTTTGCCAGATCGAGCGGGGTGTGGCGCCAGCCGACGCACTGGCCCCGCACACCGCCTCGCTCGACGGACGCGACCAGGGCTTCGCGCATCTTCTCGTGCTGACAACCCTGCGCCGACGCGGCCAGATCGATTCGTTGCTGAAAACCTGCCTGGCGCACCCCTTGCCGCGCGCCGCTGCGCGCATCCGCGACCTGCTGCGCCTGGGTGTGGCGCAAATCCTGTTCCTTGAGACGCCGGCGCACGCTGCTGTGGATACCGCCGTCGACCTGGCGACTGCGGAACCGGGCCGCTTCGCGCCTTTGGTGAATGCCGTGCTGCGCCGCGTGGTGCGTGAACGCGCCGCGTTGACCGTTTTCGCCAATGATCCGGTCGCCAACGTGCCACGCTGGCTGTGGCAGTCCTGGGTCGCGGCCTATGGCGAGACGACCGCCCGCGCCATTGCCACCGCCCATGCCAACGAACCACCGCTCGACCTCAGCCTGAAGGACGAAGCCAGCCGTGATGTCTGGCTAGCGGCGCTGAATGCCGAAGCGATGCCCGGCGGCTCTCTCCGCCTGCGCAATGCGGGCCGTATCGAAGCGTTGCCCGGCTTCGCCGATGGCGCCTGGTGGGTGCAGGACATGGCCGCCGCGCTTCCAGTGCGCCTGCTGCTGGATGGCCTGGCGCAACAAGGGCGCGGCGAGCATGCCGCCGTGGTCGATCTGTGTGCCGCGCCGGGCGGCAAGACCGCGCAGCTGGCAGCCGCCGGGCACAGCGTGACCGCGGTCGACAAAGCATCAGACCGGCTCACCACCGTGCGCGAGAATCTCGAACGGCTGAAATTGTCCGCCGCTTGCGTCGCCGCGGATGGCCGTCAGTGGAAGCCGGCGGCTCCCGTGGATGGCGTGCTGCTTGATGCCCCCTGTTCGGCCACCGGCACAATCCGGCGCCATCCGGACATCGCCTGGACGAAATCGGCCGCGCAACTACCCAGCCTGTGCGACCTGCAGGCCAGCCTTCTCGACGCGGCGGCGGACTATGTCGCGCCCGGCGGCGTGCTGGTCTATGCCGTGTGCTCGCTGCAGGCGGAAGAGGGTGAGCAACAGGCCGGCGCCTTCCTGCAGCGAATGGGGGGCCGCTTCCAAAGGATGCCGGCATCCGCAGCCGTCGTGGGAGGTCTGCCCTGCATTGATCCGCGCGGCGACCTGCGCACCCTGCCCTGTGATCTGGCCGAACAAGGCGGCATGGATGGGTTCTTTGCCGCGCGCTTCGTGCGGAGCTAGCGCAATATCTCCCGCACCTTGCGGGCGATTCGCGTCTTTGTTAGGAAAGATCGATGCAACAGGCCGTCCGGATTGCGCCGTCGATCCTCGCCGCCGATTTTTCTCGCCTCGGCGAGGAAATTCGCGCCGTGGAGGCCGGCGGTGCCGACTACATCCATATCGATGTGATGGACGGCCATTTCGTGCCGAACCTGACCATCGGCGCCGGCGTGGTAAAAGCCCTGCGCCCGCATACCGCGCTGCCGTTCGACGTGCATCTGATGATCTCGCCGGTCGATGCCTTTGTTGCTGGCTTCGCCGAAGCCGGGGCGAACATCATCACCGTGCATCCTGAAGCCGGGCCGCATGTCCATCGCACGGTGCAACTCATCCGTTCGCTGGGCTGCAAGCCGGGGCTCGCCCTCAATCCCGGCACGCCGGCAGAAGTGGTCGACAACCTGATCGACAGCATCGACCTCATCCTGGTCATGAGCGTCAATCCGGGCTTTGGCGGCCAAAGCTTCATCGACAGCCAGCTCGCCAAGATCGGCGCCATTCGCCGGAAGATCGATGCCAGCGGCCGCGCCATCGACCTGGAAGTCGACGGCGGTATCACGACGAAAACTGCACCCAGCGTGATTGCCGCCGGCGCCGACGTCCTGGTCGCCGGCACCGCCACCTTTACCGGGGGTGCGGCGCAATACGGCCGGAACATCGCCGCACTGCGGTCTGGCCGGTGACATCACCCACCCCGCCCCCGGCGGGATCGCCGCCCGCCATTTTTTCACGCCAGCCAAAGGGACTGGCGGAGCGATTCTATGCCACCGGGCTCTATCGCCTGTGGCTCGACCGGGGCCGGCCGCGCACCCCCGTCGCCACCCCGCGCGACCCGATTCTGGGTGAGGCCGAGCGGGCCAACGCCTTTTTCCAGGGCCATTTCGATCTGGCTGGCCAGCGCGTGCAGTCCACCAACCGGGCCCCTTGGGACGTACCGCCGCCCAGTGCCGATTTTGCCGTCGCGCTGCATGGCTTTGTCTGGCTCCGCGACTTTCGTGCCGCCGCGACCAGCCTGACGGCGCGCAAGACGGCGCGTGACCTGATCCGCAACTGGGCCTTGCGCCATCGCAACTGGGATCCCTTTACCTGGCGCATCGACATCCTGAGCCGCCGGATCTGGGCCTGGCTGTGCAGCGCCGAGTTTCTGCTGACCGATGCCGATCCGCTCTTCCGGCAAGAATTTCTCGCCAGCCTGCACCGCCAGTCGCGCCATCTCGCGGCGACGGCACGGCGCGCGCCGGCGGGCCTGCAACGCCTGGAAGCGATGGCGGCGCTGCTGATCGTTGCCGTGTTCCTGTCTGGACGACGACGCGGCATCCAGCGCGCGCGCGAGGCGTTGCTCGCCGAGATTGAGGCACAAATTCTCCCCGACGGGGGCCATGTCAGCCGCAATCCCTTGTCGATGGTGCGGGCCTTCGAAGTGCTCGTTTGCCTGCGCGCGGCGCTCGCCGTTCACCGCGTGGATATTCCCGGCGCGCTGGTCGGCGCCATCGACCGCATCGCCCCCACGCTGCGGATGCTGCGCCATGGCGACGGCGGCTTCGCGGTGTTTCATGGCGGGCACGAAGGCAACAAAGGCGACGTTGAAACGCTGCTGCGTCTGAGCGATGCCGAAAGCAAGCCATCGAACAGCGCGCCCTATGCCGGCTACGAGCGCCTGACAGCAGGGCGCAGCCTTGTCATCCTCGACAGCGGACCGCAGGACGCGCGGGCGCGTTCGACCTACGCCGGGCCATTGGCGCTCGAGTTGTCGGTCGGACGCGACCGCGTCGTCGTCAATTGCGGCCCCTGGCCGGGCGAGGATGAGAACTGGCACAAGGCCAGCCGCGCCACTGCCGCACATTCCACGCTGGTGATCGACGACCGTAGCGCCGCTACGACGCCGCCGCGCGGCGGAAGCACCGAAGCTGCGTTGCGCGGGGTCGCCACCGATAGCCACTGGGTGGAGGCGCGCAGCGACGGCTACGTCAACCGGTTCGGCGTCGCGCATCGGCGCCGCCTGCATCTGGCGCGCGATGGCTATGAGCTGGTAGGCGAGGACACGCTGGATGCGGCGAAGCCGGAGGGGCAGTTGCCGATGGCGCAGAATGTCGTGCTGCGCTTCCACCTGCATCCGCTGGTAAAAGCGTCACCGATCCGCAACGGCGATGAAATCCTGCTCGCGCTTCCATCGGGCGCGGGCTGGTCCTTCGCGGCGCTGGGCGGCCAGCCGCAGCTCGAGGACAGCATCTACATAGGCCATGGCCATGAAGCGCGGCGCAGCCAGCAGATCGTGGTGACCGTGCCGCTGGACAAGGGCACCGGCCGCACGACCTGGCGTTTCGCCCGGATCGAAGACAGCCGGAACTGACCGGTTTTACTGGCTTGCCTAGAGGTCCCAGCGGCGCAGGCCGCCCGGGAAGCTCTGGCCGCGCCAGATGCCCTTGATATCGGCGACAACGCCATTCGGCGCCAGCAACTGCGCAAGATCCGCGCCGCTCAGCTTCTTGTAGTCGTCATGCGCCACAGCGCCGACGACCGCCGCATAGGAGCCGCCCGTCGGCAGCTTCGACATCAGCGTCACGCCGTAATGCGCAACTGCCTCGTCGGGATCGGCGATGGGGTCGTGCACATCGACTTCGTAGCCGTGCTTGCGGAAACCCTCGATCACGTCGACGACCTTGGTGTTGCGCAGGTCAGGGACGTTTTCCTTGAAGGTGAGGCCGAGCATCAGCACGCGGCCCTTCACCGTGCCCATCGCGCCGACGATCTCGTCGGCGATATAGCCGCCCATGCCGTCGTTGATGCGCCGGCCCGCGAGGATGACGTCGGGATGGTGGCCGATTTCGAGCGACTTTGCCGCAAGGTAGTAGGGATCGACACCGATGCAATGGCCGCCGACGAGGCCGGGGCGGAAGTCGAGGAAGTTCCACTTCGTCTTTGCCGCATCGAGCACGTCGTAGACCGACATGCCGAGCTTGTGGAAGATCATCGTCACTTCGTTGATGAAGGCGATGTTGATGTCGCGCTGCGCGTTCTCGATCACCTTCGCCGCTTCGGCCGTCTTGATGTCACGCGCGCGGAATACGCCACCGCTTGTCACCGAGCCATAAATCTGGGCCAGGAGCTCCGTCACAGCGGGCGTCTGGCCGGCAATGACCTTGGTGATGCGATCGACCGTGTGCTCGCGGTCGCCCGGATTGATGCGCTCCGGCGAGTAGCCGAGGAAGAAATCGACGCCGCATTTCAGGCCCGACGCGGCTTCCAGATCGGGACCGCAGATGTCCTCGGTCACGCCGGGATAGACCGTGCTTTCAAAGACGACAACGGCGCCCTTGCCAAGCTGTTTGCCGACGCTGCGGCAGGCAGAGCGCACCGGGGTGAGATCGGGCTGATTTTTTTCGTCCACCGGTGTCGGAACGGTGACGATAAACACGTCCGTCCCCTTCATGTCGTCCGGCGTGCTCGACACCTTCAATGTCGAGGCCATGAGCTTTTCGGGCTCGACCTCGCCGGTGCTATCCTTGCCTGCGCGCAGTTCGGCAATGCGCGGCGCGCTGATGTCGAAGCCGAGGACCGCGTATTTGCGGGCCAGAGCCACCGCGAGCGGCAGGCCTACATAGCCAAGGCCGATAATCGAAATGCGGGGATTTTCTGGGAACATGTGCGGGGCGCCGTGTTTGAAGAGCGCCTGCACTAGCGGTGCGGCGCATTTCTTGTCAATGGGCACCCGCGACGAGCGCCGGTTCGGAACCTGCCGCCGCGGGAGGAGGTTGGTCCCTGAGGGATGATCGCGGCACCAACACGCCGCGACTATGGCGGGTTTGTGGCCGATGAAAAGAAACCGGATGCGCCTTGTCTTTCCCCCTTGTCGCACCACCTGCTGGACGGTCGCGGCCACCTTTCGTCCGCAGGTCTTCTGTGCCAATATCGTCGCACCGTCAGGCTGGTGTCTCCACCGGGTGGGCGGTAGCATGGGCCGCGCTGCACAAAGCTCTGGCTTTCGGCCATCCCCTTGATTCAAAAGAAAAATTCACAATGACGACAACGGCACCCCCCCGCCTCGCCGTGGCTGGCTGTGGCTATTGGGGCAAGAATCTCGTGCGCAACGTGCATGCCCTGGGCTCACTAGCCGCCTGTTGCGATGCCAATCCGGCCCTCGCCAGATCGATGGCAGAACAGTACGGCGTACCGGCCAAGGACTGGGCCACGATCATCGCCGATCCCGACATTGCCGGCGTCGTAATCGCCGCTCCTGCCGCGCTGCATGCACGCATGGCGAAGGAAGCGCTGAATGCCGGCAAGCATGTCTTCGTGGAGAAGCCGCTGGCGCTCGATCCGGCCGATGCCGCTGAACTGTGCGCCCTAGCGCGCGGCGCCCGCCGCACGCTGATGGTCGGGCACCTGCTGCAGTACCACCCGGCCTTCCTCAAGCTGAAGGCCATGGTGGGCGCTGGGGAACTTGGCCGCATCCAGTATGTCTATTCGAACCGGCTCAACTTCGGGAAGGTCCGCCAGGAAGAAAACATCCTGTGGAGCTTCGCGCCGCATGACATCTCGATGATCCTGGGCCTGATGGGCGCCGAGCCGACCGAGATCACCACAGTCGGCGCCAATTACCTGCACAAGGACATTGCTGACGTCACCACGACGCACCTGTCCTTCGCCGGCGGCCAGGAAGCTCATGTCTTTGTGTCCTGGCTGCACCCGTTCAAGGAACAAAAGCTGGTCGTCATTGCCGACCATGCGATGGCCGTGTTCGACGACAGCCAGCCCTGGGAACGCAAGCTGCTGCTCTATCCGCAGCAGGTGTCGTGGAAGGACGGGCGGCCGGAAGCCAAGGCCGTGGACGCCAAGCCCGTAGCACTGGAATCGGCCGAGCCACTGAAGATGGAATGCCAGCATTTCATCGACTGCATCCTGTCGGGTGAGACGCCGCGCACCGATGGCGAGGAAGGGTTGCGTGTGCTGCGCGTGCTGCACGCCTCGCAGAGGTCGATGGAACTGCGGCGTCCGGTCAAACTGAGCGAGACGAAGAGCGGCGCGAAGACCGCCGGCGCAGTCATCCATGAATCCGCCTATGTCGACGACGGTGCAGAAGTCGGCGCCGGCACCCGCATCTGGCACTTCAGCCATGTTCTGTCGCGGACGAAGGTCGGCAAGAACTGCTCGCTCGGCCAGAACGTGGTGGCAGGTCCCGACGTGACGATCGGCGATCGCTGCAAGATCCAGAACAACGTGAGCATCTACAAGGGCGTGACCCTGGAAGACGGTGTCTTCTGCGGCCCCAGTATGGTGTTCACCAACGTGATGAACCCGCGCGCCGAGATTGAGCGCAAGGACGAGTTCCGCAACACCCTGGTGAAACGCGGCGCCAGCATCGGCGCTAACGCCACCGTCGTCTGCGGCACCACGCTGGGCAGCTATTGCTTCATTGCTGCGGGCGCGGTCGTGACCAAGGACGTCCCCGACTTCGCCATGATGGCGGGCGTGCCCGCACGCCGCATCGGCTGGATGTCGCGTTCGGGCGACAAGCTCGACGCATCGTTGACCTGCCCGCGCACGGGCGAACGCTACCGCGTAAACACGCAAGGCAACCTGGAGCTGATCGATGACCGCCAGTCCCGTTAAATCCGCCCCCACTTCGGTAGAGTTCATCGACCTCGGGGCCCAGCAGCGGCGCATCGGCGACAAGGTCGAAGCCGCCGTCAAGCGCGTGCTAGCGCACGGCAAATACATCATGGGGCCCGAGGTGAAGACGCTGGAAGACCAGCTGTCTCGCTTTGCCGGCGTCAAGCACACCGTGAGCTGCGCGAGCGGCACCGACGCGCTGAGCCTGCCATTGATGGCACTCGGTATCGGACCGGGCGACGCGGTCTTCGTGCCGACCTTCACCTTTGCGGCGACGGCGGAAGTGGTGGCGCTGGTCGGGGCCACGCCGATCTTCGTCGATGTCGAGGCGGGCTCGTTCAACATGGACGTGAAAAGCCTCCAGCGTGCCGTCGACGCGATGCCAGCAGGCCTGACACCGAAAGGCATCATTCCGGTCGACCTGTTCGGCCAGCCCGCCGACTATGACGCGATCGACAAAGTTGCCCAGGCGAAGAACCTGTGGGTGCTCGCCGACGCCGCGCAAAGCTTTGGCGCGACGCTGGGCAACCGCCGCACCGGATCGATGGGCCGCATCGCCGGCACCAGCTTCTTTCCAGCGAAGCCGCTGGGCTGCTACGGCGACGGCGGCGCCATCTTCACCGATGACGCCGACCTGAACGACATCATGAAGTCGCTGCGCGTCCACGGTCAGGGCAGCGACAAATACGACAATGTGCGAATCGGCATGAACGGCCGTCTGGACACGATCCAGGCTGCGGTGTTGATCGAGAAGCTCGCGATCTTCGAGGACGAGATCGCGGCGCGCCAGCGCGTGGGCAAGCGCTACAACGACCTGCTACGCGGCACCGTCATCGTTCCCGAAGTTGCCGCCAATGCCACATCTGTCTGGGCGCAATACACCATTCGCCTGCCGAACCGCGACAAGGTGGCGGCAGCGCTGAAGGCCGAGGGCATCCCCACGGCGATCTACTATCCGCGCCCGCTGCACCAGCAGACCGCCTATCGCAACTTCCCGTCGGCACCGGGCGGCTGCCCGGTCTCGGAAAAGCTCGCCGGCGAGGTTCTGAGCCTTCCCATGCACCCCTATCTCGACACCGCGACGCAGGACCGCATCGTCACCGCCGTCAAAGCGGCCGTGGGCTGAAGGCGCCCGACCGATGCGCATCCTGTCGCGCCTTCTCTGGCTGATGGTCGACATCATCGTCGCCATCCCGCTGGTTGGCGCGCTGGCGGCGGCATCGCTGCTTGGGTATGCCCGCTACAAGCCCCCAACGCGGGGCGCGCTGCTGCATTTGTCCGGCGGCTCGTCGACCGTGCAGATCTTCCAGAAATACGGCAGTTTCGCCAAGCTGTTCGACACCGAGACACCGCCGACCGACGGCTTCACCGCCAATGTGCTGTTCTGGTTCCCGAGCGACAGTTCGCTCGCGCTCAGCTTTCCGAACGGCTGGACCGTGCTTGAGCAAGGCAAGATTCTCGGGCGGCTCACGCTGAGTGCCGTTCCGCTCTACCTTATCCGAGCCTTGCTGGCGGTGCGCCGCCACCGCGTCGCGGCGATACGTGCCTGGGACCCTGGTTTTTCAGGTCCGTGGGGCGTGCTGCTCTCGCGGCTTGTTCATGTGCCGCTCGCCGTGTCCATCCACGCCGATTACGACAAGATGGCCGAGATGAGCGGGCAACGCGGGACCCAGGCGCCGCTCGGCTCGCGCAACTTGGCGCGACGGGTGGAAAGCTTCGTGCTCCGGCGAGCCACGCTCGTGATGCCGATTCGCAGCCACCTTGCGCTGAAGGCGCGTCGCGCCGGTGTCGATCCAGCGCGGCTTGCCGTCATTCCGCACGGTGTCGATCTCGAGGAGGTCAGGCAGGCGGAAGGCAGCACGGCGCTGCGCCGGCTTGATGGCCGACGCGTACTGAGCTTCGCAGGCCGGCTCTCACGCGAAAATTATGTCGATGACATTCTTGAACTCGCACGGCTGCTGGGCGACCGCCACGATGTGTGCATCGCCATCGCGGGCCATGGTCCGGAAGAAGCGCGGCTCAAGGCCCTACAGGCCGCCGATCCCGTCCTGCAGCGGACGGTCGTCTTCCTCGGTGCCTTGTCGCAGCAGGACGTGTTTGCCCTGCGCCGTCAATCTGCGCTGTCGCTCTGCCTGATGGGCGGCTTCAGCCTGATCGAAGCCTGCGCCGCCGGCCGGCCGGTGATCGCCTATGCCGTCGACTGGCATTCCGAAGTCGTTGTCGATGGTGAGACCGGCTATCTGGTCGGCGAAGGCGATATCGATGGCCTTCACACCGTGGTAGCGCGCCTGCTCGACAACCCCGATCTGGCTGACCGTCTGGGTCACGGCGCGCTGGCGCTGGCCCGGCAGCGACACAGCATGGATGCCGCGTCGGCGGCGAAACGCAGTGCCTATGCACGGCTGCTGGAGAAGGCCGCATGAGCACCTCGCACGATCCCTCGCGCCAGGTTGCCGCTGGCAATCCCTGGTACGTCTCGGACCAATTCGCAGACCAGATGGGCACGCCCGCAGGACGCAAGCTGGTCGAAGGCCGCTGGGCGGCCTTCGGCACCGCCATCGCCAAGTGGTCCGCCGGCTACCGCGGCGGCGAACCCCTGCGCATGCTGGATGCCGGCTGCGGCGATGGCATCAACCTCGTCGGCCTGCGCAACATCATCCAGTCGATGACACGCCCGGTGGCGCTGTTCGGCTGTGACTACAACGGCGCGCGCATCAACACGGCGGCGAAGCTTGAGGGCCTAAGTGGGCTCTACCTGGCCTCGCTGCTCGGCTGTCCGTTGCGCGACGAGACCTACGACCTGGTGCTCTGCAACCATGTCATCGAACACATTCGCGATGACGATGTGGCCTTGCGCGAACTCGCCCGCATCCTGCGACCCGGCGGGATGCTGATTCTTGGTGTGCCGAACGAGGGCTGTGCGATGGCGCAGCTGCGCAATGGCGTGCTGCAGCCCAGCATCGCGCGCACCACCGATCATGTGCAGTTCTACACGTCGGGCATCCTGCAGCAGCGCACCCGCGCCGCAGGCTTCAAGACCCTGTCCATCCGGCGCGAAGGCTTCTTCACACCACACATGCGGCTCAATGCCCTGCTCGGAACCGCACCCGGTCGCGCCCTGCTCGACACGCTGGGCGCCATCCTGCCAAGCCAGGCCGCCGGCCTGACAGCCTTTCTGACGAAGGCCTGAGACGATGTGCGGGATTGCCGGCGCGGTGTCGACCCACCTCGCCCCCGAACGAATGCGCGCCGATGTGCGGCGCATGGCGGACACGCTGGTCCATCGCGGGCCCGATGGCGAAGGCTTCTGGGCCGGCGACGGCGTCGTTTTGGGCCACCGGCGCCTTGCCATCATCGACCTGTCGCCGACCGGCGCGCAGCCGATGACCAACGAGGATGCCACGCTGGCGCTGGTCTGCAACGGCGAGATCTACAATTACCGCGCCCTGCGCGCCGAGTTGGAGAAGCGCGGCCACCGCTTCAAGGGTCACAGCGACAACGAAGTCATCCTGCACCTGTATGAAGAGCACGGCCCGGATTGCGTGCAGCACCTGGTCGGTATGTTCGGCTTCGCCCTGTGGGATTCGCGGCAGAAGCTGCTGATGCTGGCGCGTGATCGCATCGGCGAGAAGCCGCTCTACACCGCACAGACGGACGCCGGCTTCTTCTTCGCGTCGGAAATGAAGGCGCTGCTGAAAGCGCCCGGCGTGAACGGGGCGATGGACCCGCGTCTCATCTCCAACCTGATGATCTATCCGGCGGTGCCGGCACCCGACACGCCGTTCCTTGGAATCAAGGCGCTGCCTCCGGCCTCGCGCCTGTTGTTGGACGAACGTGGCCCGCGCGTCGAACGCTACTGGAGCATCTCCTTCCGCGGCCTCGCACGCGACTGGAAGGACGACGAGGCGCTCGCCGCCTTTGAGCAGACGATGTCCGACGCCGTGCTCGGCACCTGCGAGTCGGACGTGCCGATTGCCGTGTCGCTGTCGGGCGGTGTCGATTCCTCGACCGTCGCGGTGCATGCCGCCAAGCACGGCGCCACGCTGCAGTCCTTCTGCGTCGGCTGGGAGGAGCCGGGCAAGCCCGACCCCGAATTCGCCCGCGCCGCACGCGTGGCCGAGATCTGCGGCCTGCAGCACAACAACATCCAGTTCCAGGCCACTGATGTCAGTGCCTTGCCCTACGTCATTCAGTCCTACGACCAGCCGCTTGCCTCCTTCCCGGCGCTGTTCGCCGCCGGGCTGGCCCGCGTGATGCGCGAGCAGGCCAAGGTGGTGCTGGGCGGCAATGGTGCCGACGAAGTGTTCGGCGGCTATCGAGGCTATGAGAGGACATGGCTGAAGGGTTCGCTGGTCGAGCTGGCGAGCCATGTGCCGGGACCGCTCCGCGATGCGCTGGCCATGCTCGGTGGCACGCGCGCGCGAGAGGCGCTGGAGACCGCGGCGCTGCCGCTGGCCGCGCGCCGCGGCGCGATGATGCAGAAGGCGGCCGAACTGCTGGGCGACCGGTTGCTGAGCCCGGCCGCTGCCAGGGCCGTGCGCGAGCACCGGCCGGCCAGCGCCCTCGACGACTATGCGGCGGAGTGCGCCCCGCGCAACCATCTGGATGTCGTCACCTACACTGACCTGATGGTCTATCATCAGCACGGCACAACGGTGATTCCCGACGTGTCGGGCATGGCGGTGGCGCTGGAGATCCGGTCGCCCTTCCTTGATCACCGCGTCATCGAATTCGCCGCTTCGCTGCCGCGCCGGCTGACTGTTCCGAAGCCGTTCGACCCGACCTACAACAAGGCGATTGTGAAGCGCGCGCTGGCGCGCCACCTGCCTGACGACATTGTCTACGCCCGCAAGATGGGATTTGGCTTCAACATCAGCTACACCGCACTATTGCAGGGACCGTGGCGCAAGGTGGTCGATGTCTTCATCCTGAAGGGCCGCTTCCGCGAGACAGGCTATTTCAACGACGCCGGCATCGCCTGGGCCGTCAACCACAACGCGCCGGTTGCCTGGATGCTGCTGGTGTTGTCGATCTGGTGCGAACTCTACGTCTTTCACGAGACACCCGACGCGGTCGCCGGCCGCCTCGCCGCGCAGGTGGGCTGAGCCATGCTGCGCACCTATTTCGGCCTTGTCGGCCTGCAGGTGGTGGGCACCGCGCTGGCGCTGATTTTCCTCGCTCTGGTCGCGGCCTATGTACCGGCAGACGTCTTCGGCCAGCACACGCTCATCCTGTCCGTCGCGCAGGCGGTCGTCGCCATCGGTCTTTCCTGGAGCAACGCCGGCCTGTTGCGCGTCGGCCGCGAGGAATACGGCCGCAGCGGCACGATGGGCGCTGCCTTTGGCGCCCGCATAGCGCTGCACGCCGTCTTGCTCGTGGTGTTCGTGCCAGCACTTTTCATTTTCGAAGACCGGCTGACCGCGCTGATCGGCTTTGCCGCCGGTGCCATGCCCTGGCTCGTGACCCTGATGGTCGTGATGTCGATCAGCGAGATGATTGGGTACGCCGCGCAAGCGCGCGGACGTTTCTCGCTCTATGGCCTGGGACCCGTTGCGCTGAAGACGTCGCAAAGCCTGATGGCGATCCTGTTCGCCGTCGGACTCGCGTCCGGTTGGCCTGAATTGGTCGGTGCCACCATTCTTGGCTACGCCCTGACCGCGCTGATCGCCTGGCGCCAGTTGCCGGGCACGGTGGGCCGGTTGCGGCCCAACTGGCCCAGCCTGAAGGCGATCCTGCACTACAGTTGGTCGCTGCCGTTTGGTGCGGCGGGCGGCATGACGGTGGCCTGGGTGGGCCTCTGGTACCTGAACCATCACGCCGACACGGCGACGGTGGGCGCCTATGCCTGGGCCTACAACGTGTCGTTGCTGGTCGCCGCTTTGCTGACGCCGCTGTCGGCGATGCTGACGCCGCGCCTGATCGACGCCGACCTGGCAGCCGGGCGCGAAGGTCTGACCCGCTACGCCCATGCCGCCGCTTCGCTCGCCTGCCTGTGGATGGCGATCCTGCCGCTCGGCATGGCGGTCGCGCTGACGCTGTTCGCCCTGATCGATTTCGGTGGCTATGAAGCGGCGCGCGGCCCGGCGCTGATCATGATCGGCGCGACGTCCTTCCAGTTCATGGCCTATCTGGTGAACCCGGCAGTCGCTCCGCGTGGCGAGCTGATGCCGTGG